>CAZBRI010000207.1:0-6047 GCA_964494055.1 uncultured Anaerolinea sp. | reverse complement strand
CAGGCTTGCCTGTCAGGTTGATCAGCACCAGCAGGGTTTCGGCTGCGCCGTTGCGCAGGTAGCTCACAAGGCCGGGAGTATCCGCTTCGAGCAGGATAAGATCACCGGTCTGCAGGGCGGGATTATTTTTGCGCAGGGCGATCAGGGATTTGTAATGGTTGTAGAGCGAGGCCGGATCGGTCATTTCCGCCGCGGCGTTGAAATCCCCAATCTGTGCGAAGGGCGCGCGCCAGGGGGTGCCGGTGCTGAAGCCGGCGGTCAGCGGATCCGCGGTCCACTGCATGGGCAGGCGGATGTCCTCATCCGGTTTCTGTCCCTGCATGCCGAGCTCTTCGCCGTAATAGATGAAAGGTGTACCGGGGGAAGTGAAGAGCAGGGATGCGGCGGTTTTGGCTTTGCCCGGGTTTCCATGCAGCACGCTCATGACCCGGTTCTGATCGTGATTGGTCAGGAAGGTTGCATAATCGCCGTCCGGTTTGTCCTTGAGCACGAATTTGAAACCGCTGACCACGCTCGAACTGCCCTCCCCGCCGGCACTGCTGACAAAGGCGTTGGCCAGCTCAAAGTTGAAGATCTGATCCATCTGCCCGGCATAGGTCCTGGCGATAAACCCGCCGGCGCTGGACACTTCTCCCACCACGTAAGCCCCGGGTTTGAGGGCTTTATACCAGGCTGTGTACTCCTTCAGCCAGGCATGGGTGGCCGGGGTGTTCTCCAGCTTGCTGCCTTCCTCAACCAGGTGCTTGGCAGCATCCACGCGGAAGCCGTCCACTCCCACGCTTTCCAGCCAGAAAGCGCTGATCTTTTCCACCTGTTTCGTCACTTCTGGATTGCGGTAATTCAGGTCTGGCATGCTGCTGTCGAAATAGGCATAATAATATTGTCCGCCAGCCTGGTACCAGCGCGCGCCGGACCCTTCCGCCGACCAGACGTAGAAATCATGATACGGCGACTGCGGATCCGAAGCGGCAGCCGCGAACCACGGATGGCGGGAAGAGGTGTGATTCAGCACCAGGTCGATGATGATACGGATGCCTTTTTCATGGGCAGCCGCCAGAAGGTGTTTGAAATCATCCATCGTGCCGTACTGCGGGTTGACCGCGTAATAATTGAGCACGTCATAGCCGTGATATGTGGGAGAAGGGTGAATGGGCATCAGCCACAGGGCTGTCACGCCCAGCGACTGCAGGTAATCCAGCTTCTGGGTGATGCCGTTGAAATCGCCGATCCCGTCGCCGTTCGAGTCATTGAAGGAGCGCACAAAGATCTCGTAGAATACCGCGCTGCGCTGCCAGGGAAGTTCAGGGGCAGTCGTCGGGGAGGGTACAGCAGTGACCGGTACAGGTGTGTCTGCCGGCGGCCGGGCGGCCGGGGAGCAGGAAATCAGCAGGGCAGAAAGCAATAGGATGGCTAATGAACGGTTCATGAGGTACCTGCAAATAACCAAGAAAAAGGGCGGCCGAAGCCGCCCTTTTGTGATCTAGCCTTTGACAGCGCCGGTTGTCAGGCCGCCGGTGATGTATTTTTGGAGGGCGATATAAATGACCGCGACTGGCAGTGCCACGATGACTGCCATGGCTGCGAATCGGTTCCAGGGGATGCTCGATGCATACTGACCGGTCATGTTATAGAGGGTCATGGAGAGGGTGTAGCTTTCGGGTTTGGTCAGGAAGAGCCATGGCAGTGCAAATTCCTGCCAGTGACCGATGAAACCGAGGAAGAAAGTGACAGCCATCTGCGGGATTGCCAGCGGCAGCACGATCATAAAGAAGACCTGGTTGGCATCTGCACCGTCAATCGCGGCGGCTTCTTCCAGCTCATGCGGGATGGTATCCAGGTAGCCTTTCAGGTTCCAGACGGCAAAAGGCAGTGCGCCGGAGATCATGGCGATGCCCACTCCCAGCAGGGAATCACGCAGGTTGAAGACCAGCTTGCCGGTGATACCGGGGTCGCAGGTGAAAAAAGGCCCGATGGCAGTAATTCCCTTACCGCAGTCAAACACCCTTACGCTGTTCATCAAAAGGTAAAGCGGGGTGGAAAGACCCACAGCTGGCATCAGGAGCGGGATGAAGATCAGCACCATCAGCACCTGCCGCATCTTGAAATGAAAGCGTGAGAAGGCATAGGCAGCTGATACCGCAACCATCAGGGCAACCAACCCCACTCCGAAGGAGAGCAGGAAACTATTTCCCAGCAGCTGCATGAAATTAACCGGGTTGGCAGTCGGACGGTCAAGAACCTGTTTGTACGCACCCAGCGAGAATTCCTGCGGGATGAGAACCAGGGTGGACGGGCGTTCGGTTTTTGAGCTGAGGGAGAGTGTGATGACATACATGATCGGAAACATCACCTCAAAAGCGATCGCCAGGGTCAGCAGCTGAAGCAGGATCTGCCGCCAGAGGGGCAGGCTGCGCCCGCTTTTTTGATTGGACGTATTCATGGTCAGAATACGCATGAAGATATTCTTTTTGGTGGAGTCGGAATTATCCATCATGTTAGTTCTCCGAATAGCTTTCGGTGGCACGGGTGATGCGGTTGGTGATCAGGAAGACCGTGGTGCCGACAAAGAAGATGATGACCGAGAAGGCAGCCGCAGCACCAAAGAGACGCAGGTTACGCACCAGGTCATAGGCAAAGGTGACCAGGATCTCCGTGGAACGTGCCGGACCGCCGCTGGACATAAAGAACACGAACGCAAAAAGATTAAATGAAAGGGTGAAACCATAGACGGCTGCCGGGATCATGGCCGGCCTCAGGAGCGGGACAGTGATGTTCCAGAACTGCTGCGCACCGGTAGCGCCATCAATATCCGCCGCTTCGTAAAGGTCCTTGGGGATGCTTTGCAGTGCGCCTGTGGCAACCACAGTCATAAAAGGCCAGCCCAGCCAGAAATTGGCGATCATCATGGCGTAATAAGCCTTTGGCAGCGGACCGCCGGGCAGGAGCCAGGGGATGGGGGCGGCGTATTCAGTCAGCCAGCGGATGTGGTAAATGGTGGTGGAGCCGAACAGCTGCCCGATCGAGGTGATCAGCTGATTCATGGCACCGTACTGATCGTCGAAGATGTTGCGCCAGACGGTAGCCACAACAAGCGGGGGGACAACCACGGGCAGGATGAACATGGCCCGGTATATTTTCTTCAGCCACAGGCCCTCTGAGTTGAGCAGGACGGCGATCAGAATACCGGCGGGAACATGCACCATCACGTTGGTAATGGCCCACCAGAAATTGTAGATCAGGACCCGAAAAAATTCAAAGTTTTGAACCGGCAGACCGCCGGTGAAAATATCAAAGTAGTTTTTAATACCAATGAAATGCAGGACGGGCGAAGCAAGCCCCAGCCTGAGATCTTTCGTTTGGAAATCAGTAAAAGAAATGATGACCTGGTAAATCAGGGGGTAAAAAGTAATGACCGCCATTACCAAAAAAGCCGGTAACAAATACAGGTAAGGCAGGATTGTTTTGTTGAATTTTGACCTTGGCGGTGGGTTGATCTTAGCTGTCAGGGTTGTCATGGCTCTGCTCCTTGATCACGATTTATTACATCTTGTTAATTTTATATCATATATCAGCGAAAAAACATAATGGCAATAACGAACTATAAATGAATTCTTTTTATGCACCTTTACCGGCGCAGCTGAAGGTACTTCTATTCTTCCCCGCCTTATTTCCTGCAGTCATTTTTCAATATATTACATAAAGGCGAACAGGGGTTTCCCTGTCCGCCTTTTTTTAGCTGCGAAACTTGATCTTACTTGTTTGCTGCGGCAACAGCATCGGCTACGAACTTAGCGGGTGTGACGCCTTTTTCGTAGATGGCATCGGGTCCGCAGAAGTTGGACCAGTATTTACCGAGTTCAGGAACCTGGGGGCGGATGGTAGCGCCGACATTGAAGGCATCTACGAGGCCCTTGATGAGCGGGTCGGTGATGGTGACATCGGTGCGAACCGGTACGTGACCAGCTTCGTTCATCATGACGGTCTGGGAAGCAGCATTGCTCAGGTAGAGAGCGACGGCAACAGCAGCTTCTTTATTGGCGCTGTTCGGGTTGATGTAATAGCCATCGACACCGAGCATGGGCTTGGCAGCGCCGCCGGGGCCGGCGGGCAATGGAGCAACAGCCAGTTTATCGCCGAGGCCTTTTTTGTAGTCAGCCATGGCCCAGTTACCATTTACGATGGCAGCCAGCTTGCCTTCAGAGAAGGGAGCGAGACCATCACCATCATTCATAGCCCAGCCGGCTTTCTTCTGAACGCCGTAGGCTTTGTTCAACCAGGTGAAGGTATCAACGACGCCGGTGCCCTGGTCAGCAATAACTTTCCAGGAAGGATCGAAGATCTGACCACCGAAGGCGCTGTAGAAACCGAACATGTGATAGCAGCCGTAGTTGATGGAAACGGGGGTGCCGGCTTCCATGGCAGCCAGGAGTTCATCGGTTGTCTTGGGGGCGGTGGGCATCATGGAGGTGTTGTACCACAGGGTAACAGCCTTGAGGGATTCGGGTACGCCATAGAGCTTGCCATCGAGGGACATGCCATCGACACCGAGCTGGCTGACGCCATCGAGTTTGCCTTTGGTCAGGTCAGTAATGTCGGCAATCAGTCCGGCGCGGGCATCATCACCCAGGGAGTCGTTGGGGGCAACGAACATGTCTGGGCCGCCGCCGGCAGCAACGTCGGTGCGGTACTTGGTATAGATGTCAGCAAATGGGATCTGGAGTACATTGATCTTGTACTGGGGCATATCGATCGCGGCCTGGGCAAGAACCTTGGTCAGGGCGGTCTCTTCAGCAGAACCGGTGCCGTAAGCATGCCAGAAGGTGACTTCGACAGGTGCGGCAGTTGGTTCAGCAGTGGGTGCCGGGGCTTCTGTGGCGGCGGGGGCAGCAGGAGCTTCGGTGGCTGCGGGAGCAGCAGGAGCTTCAGTGGCAGCGGGAGCGCCGCAGGCTGCAAGCAGGATGCTTGCAACAATCACGAAGCTGAACAACAGTGTTAACTTGGATTTCATTTACTTCTCTCCTTGAAAAAAAATACGGTTCGGATAACAACTTGTTTTACAACAAGGTAAAACACATATTAGGAACTGGAACTGTGATATTTATCTATTAACCACTTCCAGGAATTACCGGTTAAAAAGCCGCCATTTCAAAAACAGGGCTGTGTTCATCAATTCTTTGGTGAATCGACACACTTGCCGCCTGGATTAATGATCCGATCAGGATGGACCGCCTGCCAAGTGCTGCCGTCGTGATCCTCGTCCCGTTCTTTAAGGCACGGATCGATCCTTCCATCACCATATTTCTGACCGGGTTGGTAATCAGGTCACCCGTATCAGCCACGCTGCCGCCGATGATCACAACACTCGGGTTAACCAGGTTGATCAGGGCCGTGATTGCGATACCGATAAAATTCCCAGCCTGGTCCATGATAGCCTGGGCGCCTGTATCACCACGTCTTGCAGCGGCTGCCACTTCTTCCACGCCGATTGCGTCCTGTGAAAGCTGAGACAGGAGTGATTCTTTTTTCTCGCGGGCCAGTGCCCTGCCCTGTTCAGCGATCGCCCGGCCGCCTGCATATGCTTCAAGGCAGCCCTGGTGTCCACAGACACACTGCGGACCGTTCTTGGTGACTGTAATATGACCCAACTCGCCAGCACCACCGTTGGAGCCCGAATAATTTTGATAATTGATGATATAACCTGCAGCAATGTTGCTGCCGATCTTGATAAAGGCAATATCTTTTTCACCGCGGGCAGCACCCTTGGTCCACTCACCCAGGGCACCCATCTGGGCATCATTATTCAATGACACCTGCACGCCCAATTTTTTCTCGAGGGCTTCGCGGATCGGGAAGTGCTCCCAGGTTTTCATGTTTGCCGGGCTTTCCACCATGCCTGTGATGTCATTCACAGCCCCAGGTACCGCCACACCGACTGCGGAGATATTGGTAATATTGATCCTGTTTTTATTTAATAAACCCATCAGAACACTATGAATTTCATCAAAACACAGGCCGGGATCTCGATCGATTGAAAACGGGATATCCAC
>CAZBRI010000206.1:0-6057 GCA_964494055.1 uncultured Anaerolinea sp. | reverse complement strand
CTTAAGCAGGCAGGTCTGTATAACCGTATCCGAACGATCGAATCACCTCAGGGTGCATGGCTGCAGGTGGATGGCAGGAAAGTGCTCAACTTCTGTTCCAATAATTACCTCGGGCTGGCCAATCACCCGCACATTGTGTCCGCGGCCAAGGAAGCCATCGATAGCATGGGCGTCGGCCCGGCGGCAGTCCGCTCGATCGCCGGTACCATGAACCTGCACATAGCGCTGGAAAAACGCTTGGCAGCCTTCAAAGGCGTCGAAGCAGCCATCACCTTCCAGAGCGGGTTCACCGCAAACCTGGCCGTTATCCCGGCTTTGGTCGGTAAAGAGGACGTCATCTTCTCGGACCGCCTCAATCATGCCAGCATCATCGATGGCTGCCGGCTCTCCGGGGCAAAGATCACAGCTTACGAACACAATGACCCTGCCTCTCTCGAAGAACAGATCAAGGCTGCGGACGGTCAGTACCGCCGGGCGCTGATCGTGACAGACGGCGTCTTCAGCATGGACGGTGATATTGCCCCCCTGCCTGCCATCTACGAGGTGGCAAAGAAATATGACATCCTGCTGATGGTGGATGATGCGCACGGCGAAGGTGTGCTCGGCAAGGGCGGACGCGGTATCGTAGATCATTACGGCCTGCATGGAAAGGTGGATGTGGAAGTCGGCACCATGTCCAAGGCTTTTGGCGTCATGGGCGGCGTGGTGGCCGGTAAGTCTGTCATCATCGAATGGCTTCGTCAGCGCGGACGGCCCTTCCTTTTCTCATCGGCTGTCACTGTTCCGGATGCAGCCGCCTGCCTGGCAGCCATAGACCTGCTGGAAGGTTCCACGGAGTTGGTGGATAAACTTTGGAGCAACGCTGCCTACTTTAAGAAGGAAATGAAACAGCTCGGTTTCAATACCGGTGTCAGTGAAACCCCCATCACCCCCGTCATGCTCGGTGAAGCTCCGCTGGCGCAGCAGTTCAGCCGTGAATTGTTCGAAGCCGGTGTCTTCGCCATGTCCTTGGGCTTCCCCACCGTCCCGCAGGGTAAAGCCCGCATCCGCGTCATGATCTCCGCCGCCCACTCACAGGACGATCTCGACCAGGGGCTGCAAGCCTTCCGCACCGTCGGCAAAAAACTCGGCGTTATTTAATAATTTAACGTGTCATTACATCCCCCGAACCCTGGATCACACTTCTCGTGCAGGAATTGTTCTGTAACGTGAGAGGATTGCTTTACGAAACCTCCTCCCCCATTTTTCGGCTTGTGAAAATGGGGGAGGCCGGCAGGGGGTCGACCATCACCTCGCATCCAGCAAATCCCCAACAAAATTCATCCCATTCTAAGCATTTAATCGTATCATGCACTTATCACACCTTTATTTGACAGGAAATAATCATCATGCCCCAGGAATACATCGAAATCCGCGGAGCGCGCGAAAACAACCTCAAGAACGTCTCGCTGCGCATCCCAAAACGCAAGATCACCCTCTTCACCGGCGTCTCCGGCTCCGGCAAATCCTCCATCGTTTTTGACACCCTGGCAGCTGAAGCCCGCCGTCAGCTCAACGATACCTTCAGCACTTTCGTCCGCACCTTCCTTCCGCGCTACTCCCAGCCCGAAGCCGACGCCATCGAAAACCTCAGCATGGCCATCGTCGTCGATCAAAAACGCATGGGCGGCGGCTCGCACTCCACCGTCGGCACCATTACCGATATTTACACCGTCCTGCGCCTGCTCTTTTCGCGCATCGGCCAGCCGTATGTCGGCAACTACAACGTCTTTTCCTTCAATGATCCGCAGGGCAGGTGCCCCAACTGCAACGGCCTGGGGCGCAAGATCGGCGTGGATATGGAAGCCTTCCTGGATACCTCCCGTTCGCTCAACGAAGGTGCCATCCTTTACCCCGAATTTTCTGTCGAAGGCTGGGGAGGGGAAACCTTTGCCCAGTCCGGCTTGTTCGACATGGATAAAAAGCTTGCCGATTACACCGAACAGGAGATGGACCTGCTGCTGCATGGCAAGCCGACCAAGGTCAAGATCCAGTTTGGCGGCAAAAGCGTCAACATCACCCTCGAAGGCATCGTCGATAAATTCACCAACAAGTACATCAACCGCGATCTCAAATCCTACTCCGAGCGCACCCAGAATTCCGTCTCACCCTATATGACTTTTGGCCCCTGCGCACTGTGCAAGGGGACCCGTCTCAGCCAGGCTGCCCTCAGCTGTAAGATCAACGGCCGCAGCATCGCCGAACTGACAGCCATGGAAGTCGATGAGCTGATCGAAGTTATCCGCGCCATCCAGGAACCGGAAGCCGCCCCGATTGTTGCCTCGCTCACCGATCGCCTGCAGCACATGATCGATATCGGCCTGGAGTACCTCAGCCTGGACCAGGAAACTGACAGCCTGTCAGGCGGCGAATCGCAGCGCATCAAGATGGTCAAGCACCTCGGCAGCAGCCTGGTGGACGTGATGTACGTCTTTGACGAGCCCAGTATCGGCCTGCACCCGCGCGACGTGCACCGTTTAAATGAACTGCTGCAGAAACTGCGCGATACAGGCAACACCGTCATCGTCGTCGAACACGACCCGGACGTGATCAAAATTGCTGAGCATGTGGTGGATGTCGGCCCCAACGCTGCCAGCGGCGGCGGAAGCATCGTCTTTGAAGGCACCTATGCCAGCCTGCTGCAGGCTGATACGCTCACCGCCCGGCACCTGCAGCACCGCCTGCCGCTCAAGGAAAATTTCCGCCCCGCCAAAGGTCAGCTATCCATCACCCATGCCCGCGCCAATAACCTGCAGGATGTCAGCGTGGATATTCCAAAAGGCGTGTTGACGGTTGTGACCGGTGTGGCGGGTTCCGGCAAAAGCTCGCTCATTCACCAGGTATTCCTGCGCCAGCACCCGGACGCCATCGTCATCGATCAATCCGCCGTGGGCACCTCCAGCCGCTCCAACCCGGCCACCTACACCGGCATCCTGGACGACGTCCGCAAAGCCTTCGCAGCGGCCAACAAGGTCAGTCCGTCCCTCTTCAGCTTCAACTCCAAGGGCGCTTGCGAAAACTGCCAGGGCCTGGGCGTCATCTACACCGAGCTGGCCTTCCTGGATGAGGTCAAGACCCCCTGTGAGGTCTGCGGCGGCAAGCGTTTCAAGGATGAAGTGCTCGGCTACCTGCTGAACGGGAAATCGATCACCGATGTGCTGGCCATGAGCGTCGAACAGGCACTCGGCTTCTTCACCATCCCGGATGTCGTCAGCCGGCTGCAAGCCTTGAACGATGTGGGCCTGAACTATCTGACCCTCGGGCAGCCGCTCAGCACCTTATCCGGGGGCGAGTGTCAGCGTCTCAAGCTGGCCGCCGAGCTGCACAAGAAGGGCAGTGTGTATGTGCTGGATGAACCCACCACCGGCCTGCACATGTCGGATATCGGGCACCTGCTGCAGGTCATCAACCGCCTGGTCGATACCGGCAACACCGTCATTGTCATCGAACATAACCTGGACCTGATTAAGAATGCAGACTGGATCATCGACCTGGGACCGGAAGGCGGCAACAAGGGCGGCAGGGTCATATTTGAAGGCACCCCCAAACAGCTGCTCAGTGCCGAACACTCCCTCACCAGCACCGCCCTGCGCGAAACCCTCAGCCTCGCATGACCGATTCCAACTGAAGTATGCAGCATTGAATATCCCGGGTTTTCACTGCAAGTGGATTTTTTGCGCATGATCCTTGCGCAAAAAATCCAAAAAAAAAATACTTCTCCTTCTTCCATTTACACCACAATTCATTACATGTTTGCGCTGGAACAAGGATAAAAAACCGCTTTCAAGCTAGAATACAGGTAGAAAGGAAATAAAACATGTCCACATCCCCCAAAGCTGAGATCCTGGAACTGCTGCAAATGGCAGCCTACCAGGAAGGCACCGTCGTCAGCCGGCAGATTACCAAGGCCGAAGCCGGCAATATCACCCTCTTCGCATTCGATACAGGCCAGGAACTGAGCGAGCACACCGCCCCCTACGACGCCCTGGTCCAGGTCCTGGACGGGCAGGCCGAGATCACCATCGACTCCATCCCCTTCACCCTCAAAGCCGGCCAATCCATCATCCTGCCCGCCAACCAGCCCCACGCCCTTCTCGCCGTCACCCGCTTCAAAATGCTGCTGACGATGATCAGAGCGTGATAAGTATTTTTCCATAAAAAGCCGGTCTTCATCAAAATGATGGAGGCCGGCTTTTTTTATTTTCTCGCTGCCTATCACCGAAGACCTAACTCCTAAGACCTGTCGCCTGCTGCCTGCTCACCATCCTTCTCATTCCTGTGTGCCGGCAGCTGGTAATAATGCTGCGGAAATTGTTTCTCTTCCGCCGTCATCACTTTTACCTCGCTCTTATCCTGTAATCTCGTATATATAAACGAAACTGCCGGATAGGTGGTATCGATGCGCATTAACTGATCCTTGACCCGCTTTCTGCCTTCCATGGCAAAGGCCAGTTTTAACTTATACAACTGGAATCGTATAACCAATTTCCTGTCCATTTTTTGTGTAATTATGCAATTGGATTGCGTAATTGCACAAAATTTATGCTGTCATGGTCGTTATTCGTGGAAGAATTTGCCATCCCCGTTTCAGCCTCTTTGTTCTGTACCTTCATGTTTCCAGGAAGATAATATATTTAAATCACCTCCAGGCAACTGAATTTTCGAGAAACCACTCTAATAGAAGAATAAAATTCTCCAGCGGTTTCAGATCAAATAACGAACAGGGTACTGCTTGATTGCAAAAAATTATTTCATTGGTAATTAGCTAAAACACGCCGACAAAAAAAGAGATGATGCCCGCGAGTACCACCTCTTTTTGAATCCAGGTATTCCACCTTTTCGGTCCCTTACAGCTGCACCTTTGCAGCTGCCTTTCTCCCCAGCAGCCGTATCCCAAAGAACAACGGTATAAAACACAGCCCCCCGCTGATGACGGCCACCAGGCTGTAGCCCAGCGCGGCGAAGATGATGCCGGCGCTCAAGCTGGCAGCAGCGGAGGCCAGCCCCACCAGCAGGTCGTTGGCACCCTGGGTGCGGGCCCGTTCAGCCGGGGAGAGCTGGTCAGCCAGCAGGGTGGAGCCGCCCACGAAGCAGAAATTCCAGCCCAGGCCCAGCAGGAAGAGTGAAACTGCCAGCGGCAGCACATCCGGCGAGAGCGGGGCGGTGATGCAGGAGAGCAGCAGCACGAATGCGCCAGTCAGGATCACCTGCACCCGTCCCCATTTATCCGCCAGCCAGCCCGAGACCACCGAGAAGGCGTACATGCCAAAGGTGTGGGCTGAGATCACCGCGGAGATATCGCTCAGCATGTGATGATGATCCTGCATATGCAGCGAGGTGATCACCATGACCGCCACCATCACCACCTGCCCCAGCACCATCGCCATCAGCGCGGTGAAAGCCTCAGGCTGCTTCAGGATGACCCAGATCGGGCGGGCTTCACCGGCGGGAGTGCTTTCAGGGTAGAGCCGCGCCAGCTGACGCCCCACATCCCGCGGGTCGGGGCGCAGGACGATGAAGACCATCAGCGAGGCGATTGCGAACAGCCCGAAGCTCGCCAGGTAGGCCCCGGAGAGATCCACCAACCTGTAGGCTTTGACCAGGCTGCCGGCCGGCCCCACGATCAGCGGCCCAAAGATGGAGCCGAATGTGCCGCCCAGTACCACGCTGGAGATGGCTGCCCCGCGCCGTTCCGGCGGGTTGACCTCGGCTGCAGCAAAGCGGCCCAGGACGACGGCTGCGTTGGCGATACCCATCAGCAGCATCCCGCCCAGGAAGCCGATCAGCAGGCTGTGATTGATCGAATAGACCGCCAGCAGTGTTCCCGCGGCACCGGTCAGCAGCCCGAGGGCGATCCCGCTGCGTCTGCCGGCCAGGTCCATCAGGTAGCCCCAGGCGGATGCCGCGAACGCCCCGCCCAGCAGGTACACCGCGGATGGCACCCCGGCCCAGGCTGCAGACCCTCCAAGGTTTGCCCCGATGATGGAGCTGATGGTAGACCCGGCGATAAAACCGGCT
>CAZBRI010000205.1:0-6069 GCA_964494055.1 uncultured Anaerolinea sp. | reverse complement strand
GGTCCGCTCAAGGACTGGGCCGCCGGGCTCCTGGACTCCGAGCGGCTGGCTTGCGAGGGCTACTTCGAGCCCGGCCCGGTGGCGCAGGCCTGGACCGAGCACCTTTCCGGCCGCTTCAACAGGCAATACCGGCTCTGGCCCATACTCATGTTCCAATCCTGGCTGGAAAGCGCCGGAATTTCAGGATAGAGGATGATAACCTTGCCATTGGGCTTGAAAGCCGCTTGACGCAAAAGGCGGTTGCCAAAGAATGTTCAGAATGGATCCAGGCAAAAACAGAAATTCGTTCCATGGTCAAACCCAATTTTCTGCATGGAAAGATGGTTCACATTCATCAGGAAAGCGGTATAGAAAAAGCAATTGCCGGCAGCTCCAATTTCACCGTTAATGGGCTGGGCCTGGGTGGCGGCGGAAATATTCCTCATCCCGGGGAAATTTCCCTGGCTCATAGAGGTGTGTTATTCCTTGACGAATTTCCCGAATTCGGGAGCCGGGTACTGGAAGTGATGCGTCAGCCGATGGAAGACAAGCTGGTAACGATCAGCAGGGCGCAGGGGTCTCTGACCTTCAGTGCAAATTTCCAGCTGATTGCTGCAATGAATCCGTGCCCGTGCGGGTATTATGGCGACACACAAAAGCCCTGTACCTGCACATCTTCCACGGTCACCAAATATCAAAAAAGAATTTCCGGACCGCTCCTGGATCGGATTGATATACACATAGAAGTACCTAGGGTAAATTACGATAAGCTATCGAGTGACAGGCTGGGAGAGAGTTCAGCAGTGATTCGCGCCAGGGTGCAGGCAGCCAGGCAGCGGCAAACTGAAAGGTTCAGCGGGAGTGATGTGGTATGCAATACGGATATGCGCGTAGCCGAAGTAAGGAAATACTGTAAACTCGATGAAACTGGTGACAGCCTGGTAAGGGCAGCGATGAGCCAATTGAACTTATCTGCCAGGGCATATCACCGCATATTGAAGCTGGCGAGGACAGTGGCTGACCTGGCAGGTTGTGATCAAATACTGACGCCTCATTTAGCTGAAGCACTGCAGTACAGGCCAAAAGGTTTGATGGGTTAACATTTAAGATAATCTTCTTAAAAATAACCCTGGTATTAAGTATCCTGATCAAAGGGATTGTTTTGAAGATCGGAAAAAACAACAAAATCCCATGATATTCAGGAATACATTGGGGGTATCCTAAATTCAGCAAAATAAGTATACCTAAACAATGTCATAATATTATTTTCTTATTCAATTCCATGCAAAAATGAGTAAGTTTTTAAAAACAATCAAGGGGTTATGAATGTATTAGAATATAAATGTTTATGATAACAGGATTGGTAACCTGCCCAGGAATAGTTTGATGATAAAGAATATTCTACTCTTATTAATTATCGTTTTCGCATATTTATCGCCAAATGACTCAGTTTTAGCCAAAGAAGGAATATTTGATGATGTGAAGAGTCATACCATCGCCGAGGATCCATATACATTAATTTCTGAGGTTAATGAGTTAAGGGAAGCCACCGGGAAATTACCGTATGAGATCAGCCCGATCCTGATGCAGACCGCGCAGGCCCAGGCAGATTATATGGCCTCAATAGGTCAGATTACACATCTCGGTCCGGGCGGGGTCACAACGACAAACCGACTTCTGGCGGCCGGGTACCCGCTGGCAGGGGATCTCTCGCTGGGTGGTATCCGTTCAGAAAATATCACAGGGGGGGCGGGAATGACTGCAGCGGATGCGGTTAATTCATGGAAAGGTGATGACATCCATTACAATACCATGACGTCGCCCAATAATACCCAGATCGGTGCAGGGATAGCGGTATCCGGTACAGATGTTTATTTTGTAATTGATTGCGCACGGAATATCGGGGCAAAAACTCCTTATTTAACCAATACCCCTGCACCTACCAGCGAGGGCGGCGACAATGAGCAAGCTGCCGGAGCTGATAATTCTGGATATGTAGTTCTGCCTGGTGAAGGTCCACTTGCAAGCAGTCTATTCACTGCCACTCCAGACAACGCCGGTCATCAAATTCATATCGTAAAATCAGGTGAAACCTTATGGCTGATTGCAATTTCATACGGTGTTAAAATCGCAGATATTCGCCGCTTGAATAATATGCTCGAAACTGATGCAATTTATCCGAAAGAAAAACTATTGATTCGTACAGGTGTTTTTGTAACGCCAATCCTGCCGGCCGCATCCATTACTCCAAACGTTACCCCAGCTTCATTACCAACCCAAACTGAAACCCCAATACCCATTGCGGCAGAGGCGGCTGTTGAATCCACCCCCATTAATTCAACTATATTGGGTTCCGGGATTCAATTGACAGCGGTGATTATCCTGATCGGCATTATTCTTCTAGCATTAATTATTAAAACTAAAATTGGGCAGAATGACTGAAGAACAATTAGGAGTAAAGCCGTTCAATAATTATTTTCCAAATTAAGTATAGACATAAACCGAATTGAAGAGATCATTGCATAACATTGCTGTATTGTTTAATTCTATATTGAGCAACAATTGATTGTAGAAAGTACAAATTATTATTTGATAATTAGAATTGAGGCGATGATGAATAGACAAAAAAAAATAATTTTATTAATACATAATGTTACTTCTTATAGGTTAATTATTCCAAAATGAATAATAAAAATAATTTGGTTGTATGGTCTTATTTAATAAAACAAACGCATCAATTTTTTTTTCATCTAAAAAATAAATATATATTTAGGAATTGAATGTTAATATTTTAGAAACCCCTCAAATATTGAACAGGGATCGGGGCGGGCTGCTTCAGGGTTTGGGCAGCGTGGAGAGGCCAGTAGGGATCACGAAGCATTTCACGGCCGAGGAGAACCATATCGGCGCGGTTATTCCTGATAATTTCATCGGCATGAAATGGGGAAGAGATCAAACCGACTGCTGATGTCATTATTTCGGCACCGTGTTTAACTGCTTCGGAAATCGGAACCTGGTAACCCGGTCCAGCTGGAATAACGGCAGAGGCGGCATTTCCTCCTGATGAACAATCAATCATATCCACACCTGCATTTTTTAACATTTTTGAGAGATTAACTGAATCTTCCACAGTCCAACCGCCTGTGAACCAATCTGAACCTGAGATCCTGACTGTCAAAGGTAAGTTTTCGGGCCAAACCTCGCGGACACCGCAGGTAATTTCCATTACCAGCCTTGTTCTGTTCTCAAAGCTGACGCCGTATTGATCTGTTCGTTGATTGGAAATCGGTGAGTAAAAACTGTGAAGAAGATAACCATGCGCAGCGTGTATCTCTAGCCACTCAAAGCCTGCAGTTAATGCTCTTTTTGCAGAAGAAATAAAAGAGCTTTTGATGAAATTTATATCTTCAATTGTCATGGCTTGTGGAACGGGATAGTCATCATTGAACCTTATGGCACTTGGACCGATTGTCTGCCAGCCCGGATTTTCCCCGGGTATGTACGGTTTGCCTGGCTCCCAGGGTCTGCGTGAACTGCCTTTCCTGCCAGCGTGTGCCAGCTGAATAGCTGGAACCGCTCCGTTTTTCTTAATCGAATCAGTTACCAGCGACAATGGCTTTATATGTTCGTCAGACCAGAGACCGGCATCAAATGGTGTTATCCTGCCGCGAGGCTCTACGGCCGTAGCTTCGGTGATGATCAATCCAGCCCCGCCTGCAGCCCGGCTTCCAAGGTGAATTAATTGCCATTCATTTGAGTATCCATCGCTGTAACTATACATACACATGGGTGAAAGGCCGATCCGATTTCTCAAAGTGATACTTTTGATCTTTAGTGGTTCAAAAAGGTGGGGCATGTGTTCTCCGTTTATCTTTTCATTTTTTGTTATTATGTCAATCTGCTTATCTTTTCTGCATTTAAAAACGGTTCTCCCCGTTCTGGGTCGAATTCCATTATGCCAAAGACCAGGAATGGTGTTGTAGAACTAATGATAGTTCTGGCTTGTTCGAATACTTTTGGAAATAAAATTACATCCATACTTCCGGTCAAGTCTTCCATTGATAAAAATAACATTTTTTCCCCTTTTTTCGTTCGGCTCTGATGGGATGTCTGGCGTAAGCCAACAATTGATACACGTTGACCAATTTTACCAGCAGCCTCAGCAGTTGAGACCGCATGTGTTGATTCAATTTGTTTTTGGAACATTTCAAGTGGATTTACTTCGAGACCTATTCCCAATATTTCCAGCTGGGCTGACATTTTTTGCTCCACTGTCCAATCAGGGGCGATATTTTCTGAAATCGAAAATAAATTTAGCTGCCCTTCCATCCACCCGTGCTGGATGTGATTAAGTGCGTCAGGTATTGTCCCAAAACCATCAAATGCTCCAATTTTTGCCATATTTTCAGCCTCGGTGATACGCGGATCAACTTTTTGTAGAAATTCATCAATGGAACTGAACGGCCGCATTTGCATTATATTTGCCATGGTGCGTCTAGTCAGGTCTTTGACCTGGTTCAATCCCAAATAAATCACTTGATATGTCCCGTCATTTCGAACAGTGACATTAATTTTCGAGAAATTTATACTTGGCGGTTTGACAGGGATTCCCAATCTCCTGGCTTCGTTGATGAAAACACGCTGACTGTAATACCCGCCGCCGTGAGAAAGAACAGAAGCAAGAAATTCAGCCGGAAAATGGGTCTTGCACCAGGCGGAACGCCAGGCTACTTTTGCATAGGAAGCCGCATGGGCTTTTGGAAAACCATATCCCGCAAAGGCAGCCATCATTTCCCAAATGCGTTCGCTTGTTTCCGTGGATATATTACTCCGTATCCCGGACTGTTCAATAAACCTATTTTTTAGCTCCTGCATCTTTTTTCCGGGATCAAAATGGCTCATCCCTCTGCGAAGAAGATCTGCTTCAGCCAGAGAAAACCCGGCAACATCGTGAGCGATCCGGAGTACCTGTTCCTGGTATAAAATAACCCCGAATGTTTCATCCAGGAGCGGGGCGAGCGCTGGATGTATGTGTTCCACTTTTTCGAGCCCTTTGTGCCGGCGGACAAATGTATCCTTCAGACCGCCGGATAAAGGACCGGGTCGATATAATGCGAGTGCCGCCATAATGTCAATTTCTGTTTTTGCATGGATTTCACGCAAAGTGGCACGCATGCCGGGGCTTTCAATTTGAAAACACCCGATCGTTTGTCCGTTTATCACGCGTTCAGAAGTTTCAGGGTCGTCCGATGGGATCGTATCCAGTACTGAGTGAAATTTTCCAGTTTGCGGCTGGCCGTTTTCTGGAATATTTTTGGCAATATCTCCCAGGACAGATAAACCCCTTATCCCAAGCAGGTCAATCTTGACCAGGCCGAAAGCTTCAATTGAATCCAGGTCCATCTGGGTGACGAGAATGTCCCTGTCGCTTGAACGCATCACAGGCACCAGGTCTGTGAGATTGCCGGGTGCAACAATTAGTCCGCCCGGATGAAGGGAAAGATGCCTCGGGAGCTGCAGTAACGCTTCTGCTTCATTTATTGCACTTATGTCCTCATGGGTTGAAAATATCCGGCGTAATTCATCAAATGGTGAAATTCCCTTTTCGTTATTCGCTGCAGAATCATTTCTTTCCCAATAAGAATAGGGTAAGTTTTTTACCATCTTCCGGATTTTTTCCTGGGAAAAACCATGGGCCCGTGCGGTATCACCAAGTGCTGAACGGGGCCGAAAACGGCTTATGGTAGCGACCATGGCCACCCGGTCATAGCCATACTTTTGAAAGACGTGTTTTATTACTTCATCTCTCCGAATGGAGCAAAGGTCTGTATCAATATCTGGCGGGGTCGAACGGGCTGGATTTAGAAAACGTTCGAAATACAAGTCAAGTTGTATGGGATCCGGTGAAGTTATTCCAAGACAATGAGCGATAAGAGATGATGCTGCCGAACCCCTCGAAGAAAAGGGAATGTGTTTTTCACGGGCGAAGTTTAAAATCTCTTCCACAATCAAAAATATCGGTTCGTAACCCATTTGGCTGATTACATTCAATTCGTTGGTCAGCCGGTCTCTTATTTGAGGAGTTACCTC
>CAZBRI010000204.1:0-6081 GCA_964494055.1 uncultured Anaerolinea sp. | reverse complement strand
TTTGAACCTTTTAATGTTACTTTTAATTGGTAGACATTTTTTGGGGTTGTCATCACTAATCCTGCATCGTCCAGTAATAGGTTGAAGTATTTTTACAATAAGATCCAGAATTTAAATTTGTAAATCCTGTCTTAATGCTAAGCATTTTCCTGCAGGAATGAGATTGTTCTTTTCCAGGCAAGTTCAGCTGCTGCCGGGTCATATTCTGGACGGTCAGTTTCACAGAACCAGTGTGGCAGCCCGGGGTAGAAATGATAAACAGCATCCACACCAGCCTGCTGCATGCTCTGCTGCATGCCGCGTATACCCTCGATGGGTTCCCATGCATCCACATTGCTGAAATGTCCCATGAATTTAGACTTCATTTTTGAAAAATCCAGGTTATACGCCCCGTAGAATACAACAGACGCACCAATCGGATAGGACGATTTTGAGGCAGTCAGCAGCACCCAGGCGGCTCCCATGGAAAAACCCACCAGGCTGATCCTGTCTCCCGTTGCAGCCGGAAGCGAACCCAGGTAATCCATTGCCGCATGGATCGTATCACCGATCTGTTTTTGATCGGCGCTATCAGCCAGGGATTGCGCGCCTTCCACGGTATCTGCAATGGGGCCATGGTAAAGGTCCGGCGCCAGGGCAACAAATCCTTCAGCCGCCAGCCGTCCGCACAGGTCCTTGAAGAAAGAATTCAGTCCCCACCAGGCATGCAGCACCAGCACCCCGGGTCCGGTCCCGCCGGCCGGCAGGGCAAGAAAAGCATTGACAGGTTTTCCATCTACTTCAATTTTAATGTCCATGATAACTCCTTGTTTACTATTCAATACCGCGATTATTATCTGGCATTCTTACAAATAATTATCTTCATCATCAAGAAAAAATTCCACCTTCTCGAAGTTTTATAACAACCTATACAGAACAGGCTCGACATGCTTGATGACATCGTCCCACGAAATGTACTGAGGGAGCAAAGGATTTAGGTCTCGTTCCCAATCCCGCCTGGCTTTTGCCAGTGCAGCATCCAGCAGCTCTTTTGTTAATACCGTTTCAGTAACAGCCAGCTTTTGAACAACCAGGTTGGGATCAAGTACTATAGCTTGTGAACAAAATAACCACAGATCATACACATCACGTGCTTTTCCACGCAGCAATAAAGCTCGTACTTTTTCAGCCATCATATGTTCACGGGTAAGGACTGTTATAACGAATGGCCGCAGGTCATCATATTCAGAAACGACCAGCTCCCGGGAAGTGGTCACTTTTTCCCCGCGAAGGCTGATATCAATCCTGACCTTTCCTTTTGTTCGATCCCTTCCGTCAAAAAGTGGACCCTGGTAGCTTACATCGAAACTAAACCCAACTTCAGACAACCACTCATTTCGAATAATTCCGCGAATTCCAAAATTTTCTACTGCAGACAGGACCGAAGCCCATAGCTGCTTTATTTCAAACACACTTGTTGCAGCATTGAAATTTAAATCTTCAGAATAACGGGTACCTTTATACACGATCCGCAGGGCTGTTCCGCCTTTGAATATCAATGATTGTGAGCGGTTATACAATTCTTGCAGTAACAAAAATTGAATGTAATCCCGTTCCTGTGCTTGAATACCAATGTTGTGACGCTGAGCTAATCTCTCGATTTGACCACGCGTGAGCATCAGAAGACTCCTTGCGGCAGCAGGTCAGGTAAAGGGATGTTGTGATACAGCTTCCAATGCGAATTAAATTCACCTCTACCCTCCTGCTGTGGATCAAGCAGAACAGGTCCGTTTGATGGGCGGAGATTATATGTTGGTTGATGAAGTACTTCCAGTAAATACCCCAATCGTGATGCGAGACTGCCATTGTTTAATCGGTTTGCGTATTCAACCAGTTCCCTGACATCAAGAGTTTGACCATTTATTGCAGATTGCAAAGCTTTGGCAATTTCCACTATTCCACCAGCATAACCGGGGAATGCAAGACAGTCCAGGATTGTTTTCGATTGGTCAGCCACCAACACCGGCAGTGTATCGAGCATTTCCCGTTTATATCCAAAAAAAGCTGCCTGGGCAAGTGTGACAATTTTATAACGGGTATTCCTAAAGATTAATTCGGATTTACGTTTTGTAGCTGCAATAAATACCATATGCGGTACCTGTTCAGTCAATCCATGGAAATGAAGCGCTGACCAAAAAGAAATATAGGCAGGGGAAATAATGTTGACACCGATATAAAGAGGGTTAGACAAAACTTTTTCCGGAGACAATCCTAAAAACAAATATTTACCGCGTTCAATTTCAAGGATCAATCCTTCACGCTCCATCTTTTGCAGCATTCGGGATCCATCAGATTTTTTGATTCCAAACAAGTCACAAAAAAGCCGGCTATTAAATGAATAAATACTATTCTGAAGTAAATATTGAGCTATTGAAAACGAGTTTATCTTTTGCATATTTTATTGTTTTCGTCTACATGATTTCAACTTTCATTATACCCTTATTTTTTATCCTAATATCATTGTTCAGGCATGTGTATCCTCGTTATGTGTGTTACTTTTTCAATTTATGAATAGATAACTCCAAAAAAGGGGTATATTCTTGAACCGATAAAAAAATAAATTTTCCATCCATATGGAATCCGTTTGGATGTTAATTATTGACTAGAACTTCTTTATGTGTATAATTATTATAACTCATCCTAATGCCATCCATATGGATGGTATTTCGAACAAACCTGGAGAAATATCATGAACGATACCGAAAAGATAACGATCAATATGTCTGCAGTTGACTTGGGAAAATTGGACCTTCTGGTGCAGGAGAGTCTGTATTCCAACCGGACTGATTTTATCCGCACCGCCATCCGTAATCAGCTGGACCGGCATAACCTGGAGCTGCAGCAATCAATCACACGCCACGAATATGCCATTGGCGTCATGGCATTCAGCCGTGCTGAGCTGGAGAAAAAACAAGCCAAAGGGAAAAAGCTGGAGATCAAGGTCATCGGCCTGCTGCACCTGGCGGACGACATCACCCCGGAGCTTGCCAGGGAAATGATCACCTCCATTCACGTACGCGGCATCTTCCAGGCCAGCCCGCCAGTCAAAGCTGCCCTGGCTGACCGGATGAAGTAGGTCTGAAATTCAGCAGAGCACGTTTTTTTTTGATAATTTACCCATCCTGCCGCCCCGGTTGAAGCCCTGGATATCAACTCCCTGTCTTTTGGCTAATTCAAGGAGTTGAACTCCCGATTTTTGGTATAAAAACAGGGAGTTCAATTCCATTTTTTAACGAACCCGTCTGAAACATTTTTTCCCGCTATAATTTCACTATGAATGAAATCCCCACCCTCCTTCTTGCAGACGACGATCCGACCATTACCAACAGTTTGGTGCCGTTCTTTGAACGTGCCGGCTTCCATGTGCTGACGGCGGCCAACGGGGCAGATGCCCTCGAGAAGGTGCAGACTCTGCAGCCGGACCTGTTGGTGCTGGATGTGCTGATGCCGCGCATGGACGGGCGCGAGGTGCTGCGCCGGCTGCGGCGGTCTGGCAGCCAGGTGCCGGCCATCCTGCTGACACAGGTGGGAGATGCCAGCGAGCGCGCACTGGCCCTGGAAGAAGGCGCTGATGATTACCTTAACAAACCTTTTGAATCCCATGAACTGCTGGCTCGCATCCGGGCCGTTCTTCGCCGCTCGCAGAGCGGACAGCCGTCACTGGCTTCCGCCTGGCGTCTTTTCGCCGGTGAGCTGAGCATTGACCGACGGGCCCGGCGTGCAGCACTCAGCGGCACCCAGCTCGATCTGAGCCCTAAGGCTTTCGCGGTGCTGGAATACCTGATGACACACCCGGACGAAGTGGTCAGCCGTGAGAGGCTGCTGCAGCTGGTGTGGGGCTGGGAGTATCCGGCCGGCACACGCACCGTGGACACCCGCATGTTCGAACTGCGCAAAGCACTCGGGGACGATCCGGCTGAACCTCATTTTATTGCCACACAGGCTGGCGAAGGTTATATTTTTATTGCAACGGTCAGGATGCTGCCGTGAAGAAATTATCGCTGATTATCGTGATCATCCTGTTGAGCGCCGGGGCATTTGCCATGTATCTCCTGCCGACGCTGGCCAGTGAACCGGTGCTGGCTTTCAGGCTGGGCCTGGGGGCTGTGATCTTTACACTCTGTTTTATAGCCGCTCTCATAATTCAGATCAGCACCGCTGCTTACTTCCAGGGTTCTGAGCACGCCGCCAGCAGCGTGAACCACGAACGGGACGATGCCTACCGTCAGTTCCTGCGCCGGCTGGATCATGAGCTGAAGAATCCTCTGACAGGCCTGCAGGCTGCGCTGACCAACCTGCGGGAGTCCCGCAGCAGCGATGATACCCGTTCCGCGGTGGAGAATGCCAGCCAGGCTGCCACCCGCCTGGGGCGCATCCTGCGCGACCTGCGTAAACTGGCTGAGCTTGATGCAGGCATGCTGGAACACCGGCCGGTGGATGTGGATGACCTGGTCAACGAAATGGTCTCCGCAGCCGGCAGTCTGCCAGCCTACAGGGACCGCTGTGTACAGGTGCTGGTCTCCAAGATCCCGGCCCTGCCAACCATCACCGGCGACCGCGATATGCTCGGGCTATCAATCTTCAACCTGCTGGATAACGCGCTCAAGTACAGCACGCCTGCAGATGCTGTGGAGGTCCGGGTGCGCGAGGACGGGCATGCATTGTTCATCGAAGTGGCAGACAGCGGGGCTGGTATCCCGCCTCTGGAGCATACCCGTATCTTTGACGACCTGTACCGCAGCGACAACGCTCGCGAAACCGAGGGCAGCGGGCTGGGATTGGCACTTGCGCGTCGTATCGTGCAGCTGCACGGCGGGGAGATCTCCGTCCGCTGCGACCCGGCGCAGGGACGGGGTACGGTCTTTACCATTCAGCTGCCGGTCTCCTGACCTTTTAACCGCACACCTGCAGGCATGTCACCAAACTGTGACAGCCTGATGACAGCCCCGTGACATCCGCAAGGTATAAATTGGGTATCACAAAAAGGAGATATCCATGAAACGTATTTTATTCAGCCTTATCGCATCCGCACTTCTTATTGGTTTAGCCTGGTTCGTTCCACACAGCCTGTTCAATGTTCAGCTGCAGACCGCCTCAGAAACTGCCGGCCAGACATCAGCCGCACCCGCTGCCGGGGCTGTCACCGAAACTACCGGACCGACCCCCACCCTCGAACCTCTTCCAACCCCCAGCAACATACCTGTCAACTTCGAGAACCTGTCCTTTTCCATCCCGGAAGGCTTTGCCTACGGTTTTGAAGGCATCAACATGCCGGTAATCGAAGGACCAATGGGAGCCGCACCGGCCTGCATACAGGTCACACTGACCGGATTCCCTTTCCCGCCGGCTGAACCGTTTTACAATCCAAAGGTCCGCGTTTACCCGGCTGATGATTACGCCGCCGTTAGTGATTGGGCCAGGGAAAGCCTGAAACGCTTGAAGTACGTGCTGGCCAACCCGAATGAGGCCTTTACCAATGATATGCTGCCCAATACTGCCTTCATGGGGTCAGCTGCCCAGCTCTATGCCTCGCAGGTAAAAATCCTCAATTTCAAGAACGGCAGGGGTGTGCGCATGATCTCAGCCTATGCCCAGTTCCCGGCTCCCATCGGCCGCAGCGGCAGCTTTTACCATTACGAAGGCCTGACGGATGACGGCAAATACTACGTGATCGTGGAAATACCAGTCGACCTGCCAGTTTATTCAGATAACAGCAATGCAGGCGAATTCGGCATCACCTACCCCGCTGACAGGCTGGTACCGGCAGAGATGGATGCCTACTACGCAGCCGTCACCCGGCTGATCAACGATGCCAGCCCCGACGGCTTCAACCCCATCCTGGGCCAGATTGACCTGTTGGTGGAATCGATCAACGTGACAGTAAAATAAATAAAAAGCCGGTGCGGGGGATGAAACGCCCGCACCGGTTTGACGAATCTTGGATAAAAAACCCCGAAGAATCTTAAATTTTCCTTAAAACTGCATGATTTCGCCGCAAAATATTATTGTTGTTTTCCGTCAATGATTTGTATTTCCACTGCA
>CAZBRI010000203.1:0-6085 GCA_964494055.1 uncultured Anaerolinea sp. | reverse complement strand
CTGGCCGATTTGAGGCGTGAATACGATGCTGTCTTCCTGGGTGTGGGTTTGATGTCGGACGAAGCTTGAATGTTGAGGGTGTTAACCTCGACGGTGTAATTACCGCTGTTGATCTCCTTCTAAACTATAACCTTGGCTACAAAGTCGCCCTTGGAAAGAAAGTTATCGTCATCGGCGGCGGTGATGTGGCAATGGATGCAGCCCGCACGGCACTCAGGCTTGGGCAGGCAACAGACGAACAAAAACAATCCCTGAGTGAAACAGAAAATCGGGCAGATGACGAATCTGATGCTGTTCACGAAGCCCTGGATGTTGCAAGAACCGCCCTCCGACTTGGAGTGGCTGATGTAAAGATGATTTCCCTCGAATCGTGGGAAGAATTACCCGCCTCCCGCTTTGAAGTTGAAGAAGCGGTTGAAGAAGGAATTGTTCTGCAGCCGCGGCTTGGACCAAGCAAGATCATCGGCGAAAATGGAAAAGTGACCGGTCTTGAAGTAATCGAAGTTGCTTCAGTTTTCGATGAGAATAAACGGTTTAATCCGAAATTTAAAGCCGGCACTGAGCGTGTTTTGGAATGTGACACGGTTGTATTGGCCATCGGTCAATCTGCAAATCTGGATGCCCTTGGAGGTGCAAGTGATGTTCGTATTACCCCAAGAGGCCTGATAGATATCAATCCAGAGACCGGTCAAACGACTGCACCGGATGTTTTTGCCGGTGGAGATGTCGCTTTTGGACCTCGATTGATAATTCATGCAGTGCGTGATGGTCACCTGGCTGCCCTGGGGATGGATCAGAAGATTCAGGGCCGCTCGATGATTTCTGGCGTTGAAACCCATTGGACGGATCTTCCATCCCATGCCATGCCTGAAAATTGGGTTAAAGAACTCCGGGAAAAAATCCCCGGGGTGCCGGTAGACCGCCGGACTGGTTTATCCGTTGTCGAGCTTGGCTATTCTGAAGAACAGGCTGCAAAACAGGGTTTACGCTGTTTAGAATGCAGTGTGAATACCGTGTTTGATGGTTCTAAATGTATTTTATGTAATGGCTGCGTGGATGTATGTCCGTGGAATTGTTTGAAAATTGTTGCCCTTGACCAGCTGGAAGGCGATGAATCAGTTCAGAAATTAGTTGATTCTGCCCGTGCATCTGGCAGTGCTGCAGCGATGCTCAAAGATGACACAGCCTGCACACGGTGTGCTTTGTGTGCGGAACGCTGTCCAACAGATGCCATCACAATGGAAGCGTTCCGTTTCAAAGAAACGCTGACCTATAATCAATAGATCGGGAGACTGTATGTCCTTTCTAACTTCAATAACAAATTCACGTGTATGGAAGTCTTTCTTCCGTCATGGCTGGCCCGATAATCCTTTGGATCGTTCCCTGGTCATGACCACCAATGTGTTTTTTCATTTGCACCCGGTAAAAGTAAATTTAAAAAGTTTAAAATTTGCCTATTCACTGGGTCTGGGTGTTTTGACACTTCTGTCATTTCTTTCCCTGGTGATCACCGGCACAGTTCTGATGTTTTATTATGTTCCTTCTGTTGAACATGCATTTGCCAATATTGTCGGTCTTCAAACCGTCGTTCCCCATGGTCAATTGTTGAGAAATCTTCATCGCTGGGGAGCACATCTGATGGTGTTGACTGCCGTACTGCATATGGTACGTGTCTTTTATACAGGAGCTTATAAACCGCCTCGAGAATTCAACTGGGTGGTCGGCGTTGTGCTGCTTGTCCTGACGCTGGGAGCCAGTTTCACAGGTTACCTGCTTCCATGGGATCAATTAGCCTACTGGGCGATCACAGTTGGAACTAGTATTGCATCCTACGAACCCATGATGGGTGCCACCATCAAGTCCATCCTTCTCGGAGGCCCCGAGGTTGGCCAGGCATCGCTGACACGCTTTTATGCGCTGCACATCATGATCATCCCTGCCATGCTGGCTTTGCTGGTTTCCCTTCATCTCTGGCGTGTTCGTAAAGACGGCGGGTTGGCTGCATCAGACAGCGATCATTCATCTGATTAACAGGATTGTCATTCAGCAGGATATCAGCTAAAAAACTCGATTTACCATGACCTGCTTTGTTCAATCAGAGACAAGGTTAAAAATAAGATTAGATAATGGAGTGTCAAAATGGCGGAAACAAACCCGGAACAAACACCGTTTCCCAAAGACGGAGTAAAAACTTACAACCTGGTTGAAGTTGTAAGCGGCCGCTCGACCATGATCGAAAAAGGACCGGATAATACTGTCTTTTCCTTTCCGATCGTGGCAATTCTCGAATTAATCCTTGCGCTTGGAATGTCTGCATTCCTGGTGATTTTTTCACTTCTCAAAAATGCACCGCTTGAAGATGTCGCCAACCCGCTTCTGACGACAGATCCTGCAAAAGCACCCTGGTATTTTATGGGACTGCAGGAAATGCTGGAACATGCACATCCAACCCTCTCTGGTGTCATTCTGCCGGGCCTGATGGTTGTATTTGTTGCATTGATTCCATACCTTGATAACTCCAGGGTTGGTTCCGGCCGCTGGTTTACATCTGAAAGAGGAAAGAAAATTACTTTCTTTACCATGGTCTACACTACGATCATCATGCCGGCGTATATCGTTCTTGATAATTTGTTCCCGCCCAGAGAACTTCTCCGCGGAATATTGCCCGATATGGTTGCGCAGGCAGTCATTCCAGCCATCATGATGGCTGTGATCGTTCTTTTGCCGGTGCTTGTTCTGCTGCGCTGGAAACCGAATGCGCGCGAAGTGATGTTGACAATGTTCACGGTTCTCTTTATCTCGGCCGTGATCTTTACACTGAGCGGATTCTTCTTCCGTGGACCAGGCTTCAAACTTTTCTGGCCGTGGAATATGCCGAATGGTTATAACCCATTGAATAACCTCTAAGGTTGATCAGGGAAAATTGTCCTGGCTATTCACAGGACGAAAGGATTATTTTCGATGAGTGCAGAAAAAAAAGTAGAATCAATTAAACCTAAGATCAATCGACGGCAGTTTCTTGGCATCGTCTGGGGCGCATCTGTTTTGGCGGTCACCGGAGAAGCACTTGGAATGGTGGGAAAATATATTCAGCCTGTATCTACCAGCGGGTTTGGCGGAGTTGTGCGTGCAGGAAAAGTCGATGACTTTAAACCTGGTACGGTGACACATATTCAGGCCGGCCGCTTCTTCCTGGTGCGTCTGGATGATGGATCATTTATTGCCTTATGGCAAAAGTGTACCCACCTTGGCTGCAGTGTCCCCTGGGTAGAAGCTGAAAACCAATTTCACTGTCCCTGTCACGGTTCGTTGTATAACAAGGTAGGTGAAGTACAGGGTGGTCCAGCCCCGCGTCCATTTGATATTTTCCCGGTCTCCATTCAGGGCGGGGAAGTATTTGTGGATACCGGCAAACCGATAACTCGGAAGAGTTTTGATCCGAGTCAAACAACGAAGGTTTGATATTATGCAGAATGAAAATTACACCCGACATATGATCGTTGGTCTTGTACTCACGCTGGTATTAATCGCCAGTCTGGGTGCGGCCTTAGTGATGGAAAATTCGCGGTTAAAAACTGTGTCAGCTGCCCAGGATAAAAAAGGGCTGCTCCACGGCCGGCAATTATTTGTGGATAACTGTACATCCTGCCATGGAACTCGCGGTGAAGGCGGTGTAGGGGCGGTTTTGAATAACAGCGTGTTATTAAAGAAAGCCTCCAATGATGTTCTTTTTGCTGCGATCACTGCCGGCAGGCCGAGCACTGTCATGCCCGCCTGGGGACAGGCGAACGGCGGTCCATTCACAGATGAGGATATCCGGGACATTGTCTCGTTTATCCGGGCCTGGGAACCGACAGCGCCTGTCGTTACAGCCGCGGTTTTCGTACCGAACCCTTCACGCGGGGCAGCCATTTATACCTATGCCTGTAACCTGTGTCATGGCGATAACGGGAAAGGCGGCAGCAACATCAGCGTAGTAAATCCGTCCGCGGCAGATGCGAAAGCAGTTAATGCACCTGCAATTAATGTCTCTGCTAATTTGAGCCATCACGATGATGATTGGTATCGGCAAATGATCATTAATGGACGGCCTGCAAAGGGGATGCCTTCATGGGGCGGGGTTTTATCTGCCAATCAGATCGAAGATGTGATCTCCATGATCGCTGCCTGGCGTAACGGCGATAAAGTTGTGCCTGAAATAACCGTTGCAGAGTTATTAAATTCTTCCCTTTATTCACTCAAGCAGAACGATCCAGAAGATGCATTGTTCTATCTTGAAAAAGCAAAGGCTTCCGCTTTTGGCCCGGCTATCGATAGATTTGCTCCCATTATCGACCAGGTGAACAATAAACAGGTTGAACCTGCTCTCGCAGCTCTTGATACTCTTTCAAAAGATTGGCCGATTGGCGACGCTGTCAACGGTGAAACAATCTTCATGGATACCTGTAAGGGCTGTCATGGTGCTGAAGGTCAGGGCGGTGTTGGACGGAAATTAAAGCCCAATACATTTATTCAATCAACCAATAATGCTGACCTGTTTATTTTCATAAGAACAGGACGCCCTGGAACTGCGATGAGAAGCTTTGCCGGCACTTTAAGTGAAAGTCAATTGGCCGATGTGATCGCTTTCCTGCGAACCTGGCAGAAATGAAAAATAAATTTCCAGGCTCCTCCGCTCCTGACAAGAACGCAGTATCCTCCAATGGGGCGGAGGAACTGGAAAGAATTAAGAGAAATCCTTTATTAATATGGCTTGAAAGATTATCCCTGCCAGTTGAAAAACTTTTTACCGGGCTGGGCGGCACATATCAATTAAATCCTTTTTATCATACAGGTACATTATCAGTATTCCTATGGCTGATTGTAGGATTGACTGGTTTGTACCTGTCATTATTTTATCAATTCGGTTTTGAGGCTGCATATGCTTCCATTGCAAAAATGGAAAGCCAATTAATCGCTCATGTTATCAGGGCGATTCACAGGTATGCATCAGGTTCGGCTGTCATCGTTACATTGCTTCATGGATACAGGCTGCTATTCATGGACAGGTTCCGCGGCCCGAGGTGGCTTGCCTGGATTTCTGGTGTTGTAATGGCGTTGTTGTTGTGGGTGGACGGGGTGACAGGTTACTGGCTCATCTGGGATAAAAGAGCTCAGGTGATCACCGAAAGCATGTTGAGTTTTTTGAAAGAAAATACCCCTTTTTACACTATTGTATTATCCAGTCTGCTAACCGCTAAAACGTATGACAGCAGCTGGATATTTATTTTTATTCTATTATTTATTCATATCGTATTATTCCTTGCAGCAGGTTTATTTTTCTGGTGGCACATAATTCGTTTGAACCGGCCAAAGTTTTTGCCGCCGCGCTACTGGCTGATCATCGCGGGTTTGGTAATTATAATCGGCTCTGCATTATTTCCCCTGGGTATGCTGCCAAAAGCTGACTTCAATACAATCAGCCCGGTAACTGTGATAGATCCATTTTTTCTATTTTACTTACCCTTTGGCAGCGGGCAATTTTCTTCATTCTTTTGGATTTGTTTTGGATTGACTTTTGGATTATCAGTTATTTTGCCCTGGATGAATTTTGGCAGGAAAAAGTCCTTTATCAGGATTAATAAAGAAACATGTATTGGCTGCCGGGCATGTGCCGCTGATTGTCCATATAAAGCAATTCAGATGGTGAGCAGGGATGGTAACGAGCAGGGTAAGAAACTGACAGCACAGGTCGATCCAGCCATGTGTGTCGGATGCGGTGTATGTTTGGGGTCGTGTGATCCCGGGTGTATTACTTTATCTGAACTGTCAGAAACAGAAATCTGGCAGCAGGTAGAAAAACGGTTAAAAATACATGCCGATCAGGTTGATTCACCGGTCACCCTGCTCTTTACCTGTGAGCGTCATGCGGCACAGGGTGCAAGAAAATTTATCCAAACTCCGGGAATGCTCGAAAATAAAAATTGCCTGGAGATCATTCCGCTGCCCTGTGTGGGGGTCATCGCCCCTTCAATTGTTTCCCGGGCGATCACTGCCGGGGCGGGAGAAGTGCGGATTGTAGGCTGTCCGGTCGAAGATTGCGCTG
>CAZBRI010000202.1:0-6109 GCA_964494055.1 uncultured Anaerolinea sp. | reverse complement strand
AATCATAACCGGTCAATAGTGGGGGAGTAATGATCAGCAGCAAAGTGACAAGCAATATCAATAATTTATCGATTATTTTCATTATTTTTATTATAAGTCCCAAATACGGGATTAGTTTAAGTGGTGCTATAATCTTTAAAGTATGCAATTAATGAATGATTTGGTCAAATTTCTTGCAAATTCACCAGGAAATTATGTTTTTATCCTGGCGGTTTCATTTACATTTATTGGTTTATTTCAAGGGGCATTAGCTTCATTTCGCACTAATAAAAGTAATTCAGGTAAGCGTCAATTGATTGGTATTGGCGTCTTATTAATTATTCAACTTTTATATTTTTTTTCGAGCGGGCTACTTGAACAGGAAGTTATCAGGCAAGCCAATTATTTGCCAATTCTTGACAGGTCTGTAATTTTACTAACCTTTGTGTGGTTAGGCTGGTTGTGGGTTTTTCCAGAAAATAATAGGATTATTGATGCAATTGTAGTCTTTATAAATTTAATAATTGGTATATATTGCTTAATAAATATCTATAGTTTGGGGACAGTTTCTGAACCTATTCACTCATACAATATATCTGATCAGGCTTTAATTTATAATATCGCGGGGATAATAATATTAAGCCTAAATTTCATATTGATATTTGCCAGGAAAAAAGAAAACTGGGAAATTGGTATTATATTTTTCTTGATGCTTTTAGCTGGATTAATATTTGATACTTTTTTCCCTGATGTAGAAAGCAATTATTCCGGAGTGGTACGTTTATTTATGCTGGCAGCATTTCCTTTGTTGTTTTCGCTTACCTCCAGGGTGAATGTAATTTCATATTCAGATCCCGCACTTGTACCAACAGAAGATGCCGGTCTTAAAAATAAAATAGGAAATATTGAATCAAATCGAAACGGTTCGGACCGAAGAAAATACACAACAGATCCCGTTACGATGCAATCGTTATTTTTATTGGCATCAGAAACTGATATAACAAAAATCAACATGTTACTGGCAAAATCAATAAGCCAATCATTATTGATTGATTTATGTTTTTTAATTTATGCTGATGACACATCTGATAATTTGTATATTTCAGGCGGTTATGACCTGATCAAAGAAGAACCTATTGAAGGCGGGAATATCAAGAAAGAAAATTTTCCAACAATTACAAATTTAATAAAATCAAATCTTTCATCAAGTATTAACCTTGTGAATGCCAGCATAGATATAAAGGGTTTGGAAGAGCTGTTGGGGATTCCAAACGTTGGAAGTTCGCTTTTTATTCCAATTCAAGCTGATAATCGGGCAGTTGGCGGTATTTTGCTCTTATCACCATACTCATTTAGAGAATGGGAAGCCGACGAACAGAATTTTCTACAGAAAATATCGTCCAGTATTGCTCCGATCATTCTGAGAGGACAATCGAATAAAAATAAAACGATAGAGAACGGCTTAATCAAGGAAAAATTAGATGATCAAATTGAAAAAGCCAATTCACTTGAGATATTGAATGATGATCTTGAATTGCAATTGATTGAGTTAAAAGAATCGGTAATAAACATTGAAAATAAATTGGCAGCTGCTAACGAAATAATTTTATCAAGAAAAGTTGAACCACTCGATATCCCAGTTAATTCTAAAATATCAGATTATCCTGAATTAAATGAAAAAAATGAGAGAATAATTCAGCTCGAAACAGAATTGCAAAATATTCAAAACGAGTATGATGAACTTAAAAATAGGGTAACAAAAAAGTCGATTTCAGGTATTTCAGAAATTAATGAAGTTAGAACTTCAATCAACGACCAAATTGACGTGATTGTATCAATTTCTCAAGAATTAAGACAACCTATGTCATCTATTATCGGTTATGCTGATTTATTACTCGGAGAATCTATTGGTACATTGGGTGCCCTTCAGCGGAAATTTATTGAAAGAATAAGAACTTCGACTGAACGCTTAGGTAGTTTAACAGATGACCTAATTCAATTAAATTTGATTGATAATAATCAGATTAAAAAGAATATAGAAGCTTCTGATCTCAACCTCATTATAGATAATGCAATGACTTTCACATCGAGTCAAATGCGTGAAAAAAATATTGCCCTGCGGCTGGATATTCCTGAAAGTTTTCAAACGTTATTTATTGATAAAGAGGCTGTTCAACAGATTTTGATTCACCTATTACAAAATGCTGGATCATCTTCACCGGTTGAAGGGTCAGTGACTATACGGGTTCGTAAAGAAACTGAATCAGGTGTGGACCATATTATCATGCAGGTTAGTGACACGGGCGGCGGTATACCAGAATCTGAAGTACGAAGGATATTTTCCAGATTTTACAGGGCCGAATATCCTTTGATCCCTGGAATTGGAGATAAAGGTGTTGGGTTATCAATAGCCAGATCTTTAACCGAGGCGCAAGGTGGTTCAATTTCTGTTGAAACTGAAATTGGGGTAGGATCAACTTTCATAGTAAAAATCCCTATTACCAAAGATCAAGTGATGACCCCGAATTTGGGAGTTAATTAATGGAGTCCATACGTCAAATAGCTACTGGTATCCTGCTTGGATTAATTTCACTTGCACTCGTAATAGGCGGCGGTATATTGGCAACGAGTCAAAATCGTAACGATCCGATCATTAGTCCTGCCACTCAGCTGACTATTATCTTACCAACACTTGATCCAACAAATAACACAAATTCAGAGACCAGCGTAAAAAGCACAAATCAGGTTATGTTAGTTACTCCTACGTTGCTTATTGAAATGCCGACTGCCGAGAATACCCCAACACCCACAATAACCCAATTATCCACGTCGATTTTTCCAAGCTTAACTAACACTTTAACAATTGTTCCTTCAAAAACTTCCATCCCGGCAGTTGTTTTGCAGCCATCAAACACCCCGATTATTTATCAAACCTTGATCCCGACAGTTCAATTATGCGGCGCACCATCAGATTGGATCAATTATTTTATTGTAACAGGTGACACACTTTTCAGTATCAGCATTAAATACCAGATTTCAATCTCGCAATTGCAGCTATCCAATTGCTTAGGATTATCAGAAAATATATATGCCGGGACATATATCAAGGTTCCAAATGTTCAACCAATAATTCCTTACTCAACTTCAACACCTTATTATTATCCCTCCAATACTCCAGATTATTCAAATCCGACGCTCACACCTTATCCAACATCTGCTCCGCCAGATTATGAGGCTTCACCAACACCTTTTTCGGGGATTGGTTGATTGATTAAAAAAAAAGCTGCTCAAATAATAATAATGACAAAATTATTATATTGTTTAATTTGCATTGAATTAATTGTTGCTTTAACATCATGTTCAATATTACCAGCCAAAGAGACCAATATTTCTTATAATATTGTCGGCGCATCCCCAAGTTCAACCTTAACTCCAACACCTTTTCAACCTTCTAGCCAAAAGATAATCCCGGTTTTGAAAAACAATTTACCTGTTGTAATTGCACAGTTAGCGACAGCCACACCTTTTACGACTGCAGTAATAGAAATCAATCCTATTCAAATTCCTGAAAAAGCTATTCAAGTATCACCGATACCAAACTCAAGTGATAATATTACGATTTTGCTTCTTGGATCAGACACGAAGAATGGATCATCCTTTAGAACCGATACAATTATTATTGCAATCATAATACCTTCTGTGGGACAGGTTTCCTTAATTTCAATTCCAAGGGATCTATGGGTAAACATACCTATTGTTGGAATGCAAAGAATTAATACTGCTTATCAAAATGGTGAAATCAATGGTTATGTAGGTGGGGGGGCTGGATTATTAAAGGACACAATACTACTTAATCTTGGAATAAAGATCGATTTCACTGTGTTGATTGATTTCGATGGCTTCCGCAGTTCAATCGATACGATTGGTGGAGTTGATTTACCTATTTCATGTCCTTATACTGATTGGAAATTGATTGATAATAATCTTGATCCCCAGCAAGAAAATAATTGGTTTCTGTATACTGCAGGCCCAGGATTAATTCATATGGACGGTGATTTATCTCTTTGGTATGCGAGATCCCGAAAACATTCTAGTGATTTTGATAGGGGAAGGAGGCAGCAAGAAGTTATCCGCGGAATTTTGTCCAGCCTTATTAAAAATAATTTGCTGCAAAAAATTCCAGATCTATATTCAAATCTAGTCAATTCCGTCAGCACCGATGTAAAAATCGAAGATGTAATAAAATTCTTACCGCTGGTAAATCATTTATCAAATCCGAATATTAGATCGTATTTTATTGCTGGTGACTTGGTTAGTCCATGGCTTACCCCTGGCGGAGCCAATGTACTGATACCAAATAACGAATTGATACAACAAATGTTATCTTCAGCTGTCTCAGGTTCTGTCATAAACAATGAGCGGGTAAATTTAACAGTAGAGATTCAAAATGGAACCACTTTTGATGGGTGGGATAAATTGGCAGCTGAAAGGCTGAATTATGCTGGATTTTCAACAGTATTTCAACCTGCCGATACAAGTGATCATTCAACAACTTTATTGTACGATTTGACATTGGAGCAGGATCATACAAAATCAGCCCAGTTGTTGAACGTACTGGGATTGAATGAAAATGCACTGGTTTCTGCTCCTTCACCCGCCAGCAAAACGCCTTATGCATTAATTATTGGAGCAGATTACAGAACTTGTTTTAATCCAACAGATAATCGCCCATAAACATAATTTAATTAAAAGATGTGTACCAAAGCTTAAATCTGGGTTGTTAATTTTAACAATTAAATCAATATTCGTGCTAAACTATTCGCGTAGCGAAATATTATTAATAAATTATTCAGGAGTAAAATATGGCCGCTGCAGCATCATTAACAGCCCACATTACGTCTACGACAACATTAATGCCGGTCATTACGGCGTATGAAATTTATTTAACTGATCAGGGACGTTCACCTTATACGGTTAAAGCATTTTTGTCAGATCTTCGCTTGATGGCATCTTTTTTTACCTCTGAAGCGGAATTGAATATAATTACAACAGAAGCGTTAAATAAATATTTTGAGTGGATGCAAAATGAGCGGGCTGTTCCCTGCAGCCCGAAAACTTTGGCTAGAAGAATAACCACAACCAAGTCTTTTTTTCGTTGGTTGAATAAGAATGGAGTTTTACTCCAGGATCCGGCTGAAAAAGTTATTCAGCGCTCAGTAATGAGTCCAATCCCTGAAATATTAACTGATAACGAAATCGAGTCTGTTATTTTATCTTCTGACAAATATCGGCGAAAAACTAAGCCGGATGCCAGACCTTATGTACTCCTTAATTTATTATTACAGACTGGTATAAAAAAGAGTGAATGTTTGGGGATACATCAAAATCATATTGATATCGAATCTCCTGATGGTCCAACATTGTTTATAAAATATGCAAGTCCTGTTAACCGCTATAAAGAACGAAAGTTAATTTTATCTGATGAGTGGTTAAGTATTTATGAAGAATATATCGCTCAATACAATCCGGTTGATCGGTTGTTTCCATGGTCTCCAAGGAGATTGGAATACTTATTGGAAGATATCGGGGAAGAGGCTGGATTAAATAAACATTTGTCATTTGATATGTGCCGTTGGACATATGCTTTAACAGAATACCAAAAGGGTACTGATCCAAATCAAATCCGATTGAATCTTGGAGTTTCAAAGATCCAATGGAGAGAATTGAATATTAAATTAAAGAAAATTTCTGAGAATAATTCGTAAATCTGGATGATTTTCTAATCAATTTTATAAATGTTGAGAATTGAGATTTCAGTTGTGGCCTCACTGATCTTATTGTTATCTGATTGACGCAGACCAGCAATCCATAAAACGTCGTCACCATCACATATGATTGGCCAATTTGTGCGATATCTTTTAGGTATCTTTTTATCGATAAAAATATCAGATACTTTTTTTGAATGACCATTCAGACCAAAAAGTTTAATTCGATCGCCTTTTTGTATATTCCTTAATATTAATTTACCTTTTATCAAATTTGCATCTATGTAGATTTTAAATGATTCATTGTTATTGATAACTACCTTTTGGTCAATTTCAGGGGATGCTTGACTAAGTTCTAAAACCCA
>CAZBRI010000201.1:0-6114 GCA_964494055.1 uncultured Anaerolinea sp. | reverse complement strand
CGGTTTCTGTATCCGGGCGGGTGGTTCAGGTCGTTGGCTTAACGGTCGAAACCATGGGTCTGAATTGTCAGATCGGTGAAATTTGCGAAATACAAACCGGCGAATCAGATAAGCTCCTAGCAGAAGTCATCGGTTTCCGCAACAAGCATATGCTGCTGATGCCGCTCGGAACCATGGAAGGTATTCAGCCGGACAGCACAGTCCGCTCTGTATCTCATGCCTTCAAAGCGCCGGTGGGCAAGTCCCTGGTCGGCCGGGTATTGAACGGCCTGGGCGAACCGATCGACGGAAAGGGTCCCCTCGAAAATATTGAGTGGAATTCAACCAATCAGACCCCGCCTCACCCCCTTCAGCGGACTGCCATTGATGAACCCCTGGTGACCGGTGTGCGCGTGATTGACGGTATGCTAACCTGCGGTAAGGGTCAGCGTATGGGTATTTTTGCAGGCTCCGGTGTTGGAAAAAGCACCCTGCTCGGCTCCATTGCCCGCAACTCGCAGAGCGATATTGCCGTCATAGCTCTCATCGGTGAACGAGGCCGTGAAGTGCGCGAGTTCCTGGAACGCGACCTGGGTCCTGAAGGCCTGGCCCGCTCTGTGATCGTTGTCTCAACCTCTGATCAGCCCGCCCTGGTGCGTTTGAAAGCCGCCCTGGTTGCCATGACCATCGCTGAATATTTCCGTGATAACGGCAATGATGTCATGTTCATGATGGACTCGGTCACCCGCTATGCCATGGCACAGCGCGAGATCGGCCTTTCCATCGGCGAGCCGCCTGCCAGCAAGGGCTACACCCCCTCGGTTTTCGCCATCCTGCCCCGCCTGCTGGAACGTGCCGGCCGGGGAGAGATCGGTTCGATCACCGGATTTTTCACCGTCCTGGTCGAAGGTGATGATTTCAATGAACCGATCTGCGATGCCGTCCGCGGTATCCTGGATGGTCACATCATCCTCAGCCGTGCCCTTGCAGCCCGCAATCACTACCCGGCCATCGATGTCATGAACAGCGTCAGCCGTGTAATGCCAGCCATCACCACCCGTGATCATTTATCAATAGCTGCTTTTGCCCGGAAAAACATGGCTGTGTACGAAAAAGTACGCGACCTGGTGAACATCGGCGCTTATGTCCGCGGTTCCGATCCTGAAGTGGATACTTCCCTGGATGTCATGCCTGTTCTGACGAATTTCCTGCAGCAGGACCGTTTTGATGTCTCTCCTTTTGAAACGACTGTTCAATCCCTGGCACAGATCGGCCAGGTTTGAGACCTTTTATTGTTTGGATAAGGAATTACTGTTATGGCACCTAAATTCTCATTGCAAAGTGTTCTGGATGTAAGACACAGTAAGGTGGAGCTGCTGGAAATTGAACTTGGCAAGCTGTTGACTGCCCAGCAAAAGGCGCAGCTGCTGCTGTTATCTCTGCAGGAATACCAGGCTTCTTTGCTTGACCAATTGAGTGTTGCCCAGACCGGTGATATCGATCTCTTCAAGATCGGCCTGATGAGGCTCAATATCCTGGATGCAACCAAACGTATTGAGGTAGTCTCTGCTGAACTTGTAAAACAGGAATGGGAGATCAAGAAAAAACGCGCCGAAATGGTGGATGCGAAACAGGCTGAAGAGACCCTTGAGATCCTGAAACGCAAAAGATTCGAGGTCTACCAGGCCGAACAGCTTCAATTTGAATCTCGTGAGCAGGATGATATCTATATCGCCCAGGCTTACCGCAATCAGCGGAAGGAATTGTAAAAATGGATAATTCAATTTTTACCGGTCAATTTCAATCGGTAATGTACAAGCTGATGTTCGACCTGCTGGAAAAATACAGCCAAAAAGCAGGTAAAACGGCTGCTGCAGATGCTGCAGCACAGGATAATTCCGTTTCTGCCTCTTCAGCAGCTGCTTCGTCAACCGGCTCTGCGGTCACAGGTGACTTTTCGTCCCTGATAAATGCGGCAGCCAAAAAATATAATATCGCCCCCGGTTTGATCCAGGCGGTTGTTAAAGCAGAATCCAATTTCAATTCATCCGCGGTTTCTTCAGTGGGTGCCCAGGGGTTAATGCAGCTGATGCCGGCCACCGCTGCCGGCCTGGGTGTCACCAACGCCCTTGACCCGGCTCAAAATATCGATGGCGGGGCAAAGTTCCTCAGTCAGCTGTTGAGCCATTACAACGGCAATGTGAAACTGGCTGTGGCTGCTTACAACGCCGGCCCCGGTGCAGTTGATAAATACAACGGAATTCCTCCTTACGCGGAAACACAAACTTATGTCACCCGCGTCATGGGTTATTACAATTCTGGCAATTCCTGGCAGGGATAGGCATATGAGTGACTCTCTATTTATTGATAATGCTACCCGCGCTGCTGTAGGCGCTCTTGATGGACTCAGTCTCCGTCAGCAGGCCATCAGCCGTAACCTGGCGAATGTCGATACCCCCGGTTACCAGGCAAAAACAGTCAATTTTGAAAATACGCTGAAACAAATGCTCGATTCTCATAGTAATACAGTTCTGGCCCTGAAAAAAACCAGCACTGCCCATCTTGCATCACCGGCCCAAAAGGTTGGTTTCACGGTTGCAAACCGGCAGGGCGGCAGCTTTCGGGCCGACCAGAATAATGTAGATGTGGATGTTGAAATGTCGGATATGGCTCAAACCGGCATTCAATACCAGGCAGTCACCCAGGCGATCTCAAAGAAGCTGGCACTGCTAAAAATTCTGGCGAGGTGATCATGGTCAATGTGGTCCAAACGTCCGTTAAAACTTCAGCAAGTGATCTCCTGCCTGTAAAATCACAGGTCAGCACGGCTGAAGATTCACACTCTCCATCTTTTGGAGAGATCCTGCAAGTTAATCGTAGAAAGGAGCAGCAAGCACTCGAAAAAACAGCAGTACAGGCAGCAGCAGCCCAGGCAGCCATCATGCAGAGTAAACCGGCGGAAAACCCGTCTGTCCAGGCTGAATCACAGTCAGACAGCTCGTCATCTGCAGCAGGTAAGATCTCGGAGGTCCGCTCTTCAGCATCCCCGGCGGATGTTTCCAGCACGAGCAGCAGTTTGAAAAATGACAATGCTGCAGCAAAATCGGAAACACAATCAATGAAATCAGCTGCGGCAGCCGGTGAAACACAAAGTTTTTTAGATACAGGAACACAGGCCGGGGATAGCAGCACCGAAACCACCCATGTGACATCCAGCCTTTCCGGCGGTGTCATCCATGGGAATGACGGCGATGTTCAAATGTTTTCTGAACAGCTCTCCAGGGCTTCTGAACAGCAAGCACAGGAACAGGCTTCACAGGTGTCCGCCTCGCTCACCGGTGCGGATGCCAATTCATCCGGCAGCAGCGCATCCGTTCAGGCAGAAGCAGCCGCGCTCCAGCAGGCTTCAGCCCAATCTGCTGACACCGTGACTTCTTCGCTTTCACAGGAAAAAGTTGTGAGTGCAGGGGCGGCGGCTGACAGGTCAGCCGCCAACAAACTGGCCTCATCCGGAAAAAATGACCAGCAGGTAAAGGAAGAGGCAAAGGGTACCGGTCTTCCGGTCCATGCGTCTGTTTCAGGTTCTAATGATCAGGGTGCTGCCATCGTCGAGCCAGTCAGCACACTCCAATCCGTCCGGACCAGTACAGAAAACCTGCGTTCCTTCTTCGCTTCACAGGAAACACAAAAAACCAGTGCTTCCGGAACAAAGGTTGATACCGCACAGGCTTTTCAGTTTCAAAATCCGGTCACAACCATGGTTGAGCCGGTTGCAGTCTCCAAAGCTGCAGCCAGCACGATCAGTACCCTTGATCAAACTGCCCTGTCACTCGATATTGTTCAGCAGGTCATGCAGCAGATGAGTGCCACCCTAAAAAGCGGTCCTTCATCCATGCACTTGCAGCTTAACCCCAGGGAACTCGGTGCCATTGATGTTCAGATGGTTAAAAGTTCACAGGGTATGAGTGTCACATTTGCCGCTGAACATGCCAGCACAGGCCGCCTGTTGGAAACACAGATCGGGCAGCTCAGGCAGTCACTCACAGATTCGGGTGTCAAGCTCTCTGAATTGAATATCAGTCAGCAGGGATTTTCAAGCCAGCAGGGCAGTACATCCAGGCAGCAAAACCAGTTTGATAAGCAGCCAGCCTGGCGGGATGTGATTCCATCCCGGCCTGAACAAATGGCGGCTGAGATAAAGGTCGAACAGGTCAGCCGCAAGCTTCAAGGTGTTGATTATCTCGTGTAAAGCAAAAAAGATTTCTTTTGAAAGGAGTAAACCATGCAAGTAACAGGTACCACAAGCACCACCCAGAGTTATTCATCTGCCTCTACAAGTGCCACTACCGGAATTGGTAATGTTGATTCATCCCAGTTTATGAAGATCCTGCTGGCCGAATTGACACATCAAAACCCGCTGGAGCCGATGGATAATACGCAAATGATGTCACAGTTTTCGCAGCTGAATTCACTGCAGGAGCTCCGTGATATCCATACACAGATGAATGATATGAGTTCATCCAGCCAGACATCCTACATGGCATCCCTGATCGGTAAAACCATCAAAGCTGTCCCATTAACCGGCGACCCGGTTTCAGGTATTGTGTCCAGCGCCATGATCGATGCAGGGAAATACCAGTTGAAAGTCGGCGAGAACACCGTGCTCCTGTCTGATGTGACAGAGATTGACGGAGTGACAGCATGACAGATGCATTTCGCGTTCAGCTCGCAAAAGCGGCCGGCGCTGTAGAACAAACCCAAAAACCGGTCAGCGCTTCTGCGCCTGTTCAGGGTCCCAGTTTTTCAGAAACACTGCAAAATGTGCAGAACGTGAAGTTCTCCACCCATGCACAAAAACGTTTGCAGACCCGCGACATAAATATGAACGATGACAATGTCAGCCGGCTTTCAAATGCCATTGACAAGGCAGAGAAACGCGGCGGCAAATCATCGCTCGTCATGGTTGATGACCTGGCGTTTATCGTCAATGTACGGGACCGAATGGTCGTTACTGCCCTCGATGCCAATCAGCGCGGGGAGGGTGTCTTTACCCAGATAGATAGCGTCGTCTTTGCAGATCCATCTACTAAGAGTCCGATTTCATCCATTGACCGCAAGGGATGAACAGTAAGAAAAAATAATTCCACAGGCTGGCCCTCATGGAGGAAGCCTGAACCACACACTTGAGGAGATAATATAATGATCCGCGCAATGTTTACCGCAATAAGCTCACTGAACAATAACCAGAAATTCCTGGATGTCGTTTCCAACAACCTGGCCAATGCCAATACCACCGGTTATAAATCCAGCCGTGTCCTGTTCCAGGATCAATATGCCCAGCTGATGAGCCCGGGTGCTGCCCCTGCAACCAATGTCGGTGGTATCAATCCGACCGAGATCGGCCTGGGGGTCAAAATCGGCTATGTTTCTCCTAATTTTGTCCAGGGAATGTTATCCAGCACCGGCCGCAACATGGATCTGGGTATTCAGGGCGATGGCTTCTTTATTTACGGCGGCGCTCAGGGCCGGCGTTATTCCCGCGAAGGCTCCATGAACCTGGATGCCGACGGCGTTCTGGTGGATTCATCCACCGGTTTGCGCACACAGGGCTGGATGGCAACCGCGAACAAGATCGACTCGACCATGCCGACCACGGACATCACGCTGACCACCGACAAAACCCTGGCAAAAGCCACGGCCAATATCAACCTGGGTGGTAATCTCACTTCCACTTCAGCAGTAGGCGATAAAGCGACTGTTTCAATCGGTGTTTATGACTCCCTTGGTCAGCTTCAAAAAGCCAACATCGTTTTCACCCGCAGTGCAGTCGTCAACGGTCCTCCAATCACAAACCCATGGGCATGGCAGATCTTCAATACTGCTACTCCTCCCGTTGCGGGAACAGGTACCGGCACAGTAACCTTTGATGCAAACGGCCAGTACGTGTCATCTTCAGTACCTGCTCCAGCGGTCTCCATCCCCGGCTCAGCCGGTGCCGGCGCAGTCACCCCGATCATCGATTTCTCCAAGCTGACAGCGCTTGCTTCTGCTACATCAGCTTCCATCACCAGCCAGGATGGTCTCGCTGCCAGATCGGAAGAGCACACGTCTGAACTCCAGTCACCTGAAGCTATC
>CAZBRI010000200.1:0-6118 GCA_964494055.1 uncultured Anaerolinea sp. | reverse complement strand
ACGGCTCTGAACACTCTTTCCCTACACGACGCTCTTCCGATCTCGAATTTGCTCACCTTCAGGGTGCGAGACATGATACGTACGTCGATTCTGCAAATACTCCTTATTCTTATGGCCATGGATTTATCCATGCATACAGCGCTAAGATTTCAGATCAATGGCGCACAATCATGTCATATAACGACCAATGTTCAGCATCCTTCGGCTATGACTGTACACGTATCCAGTTTTTTTCTAACCCGGCCAAAAAATACAACTCTGCTGCAACAGGTGTTAAAGGCACGAACGAGGTTTACAAGGTTCTGAATACAACTGCGAAAACTGTTGCAAACTTTCGACAACATATCATTGGTGATAATTTCATATCGACCTTTAACAAAAATGCAGCCGGCTGGTATAACGTGAATGGCAAATACCATTACAAGTCAGGAAACCTTAATTCGACAGGAACTCCAGGGTATTTTTCTTCCGCCAGATACGCCGGCACGTATGGTGATCAAACATATTTTGTCCGCATGAAAAGAACCGGCAGTGATCCATCCCTTCCAAATTATATAATGATCAGGGGTGCTCCAACCTCCGGATTAAATCCATTTTATCTTTGGAAATCATCCTATATGTTTGGATATAGAAATTCCGGGGATATAGCAGTGATGATGGTTAATCCTTCAGGAACAACAACCTTCCTAAAAGATTGGACGCCAAGCTCTGCGGTAATCCCGGGTGACTTTAATAATCTGGTTGTGGTGGCTGTCGGCCCAAAAATGAAGTTCTATGTAAACGATACGCTTGTTTACACGGGTTATGATACATCATTTATAACCGGAGAATCCGGCGTGAGTTTTTACCGAAGCATGACAAGCACCGGGGATGCACTGTTCATTGACCTGGCTATGGTAACCAATTCTCCCACCGCGGATGTTGATTCTTCAGCCGATATTGTCCCGTAATTGGTAAGGAGAGATAATTCCCGGGGAATTATTCACTGGCTTTATGACCGATAATTAAAATAAAATCGACAGGGAGTTGTCTGCATCCCTGTCGATTTATTTTTGACTGCCAATCGAATCTCTGCATGACTGGTATTTTTATAAATTTCTAGATATGTCACGCTTCTCAATTCTCCCCAGCCTCATCAGCCATGCGAACCATGCGCGGGGTGAATTTACCGATGATGTCTACCAGTTCACGCTGGGCTGCGATGACCATTTCGATCGGTTTGTAGGCCTGCGGGGCTTCATCCATTCCGCCGCCCAGCAGGGTTACGCCGCGTTCTGCCAGGTATTCATCCCGCGAACGTTTGCTGATTGAATTGAGCGCTTCCTTGCGGCTCATCTGCCGTCCGGCGCCGTGCGAGGCCGAATTAAGCGAGGCTGCGTTTCCCTTCCCGCGCACCAGGTAACCGGCATCCCCCATGGAACCGGGTATGACACCCAGCACATCCTTGCCGGCCGGTGTTGCCCCTTTGCGGTGTACGATGACCGTCCGGCCGTCCGTAAGCTGCTGCTTCCAGGCAAAATTATGATGGTTCTCGATCACTGCCGCTTCCTTTATTCCGATAGCCTGTGCCAGCCTGTGATGGATGACGGCATGATTGGCAGCTGCAAAACGGCCGGCTAGCTCCATCGATAGCCAGTATTCCTGCCCGGCTTCTGAATCCAGGCTGAGCCAGGACAGGTGCCGGATTGTTTTATCTAATTTTGGATGCAGTTCCATCGCCAGTTTACTGTATTTATCAGCTATCTTGAAACCAACCGCCCGTGAGCCGCTGTGCGAGAGCAGCGCAAGGTAATGACCGGGCTTCAGGCCGGGAACCGGTTCCAGCAGCTGGAATGAACCCCATTCCACGAAGTGATTGCCGGTACCGCTCGTTCCCAGCTGGGAAGCGGCAATATCCTGCAGTGTGCGCAGGAGACGGGTGGCATTCCAATCGGTATCATCCAGCACCGGGTGAGATGCTTTTTGCCGCCCTGTCCATTTTGCACCCATGCCAAAAGAAGTCTGTTCCCATAAGGCGTTCTCGAATAGACCGCTTTTCTGACCGATCAGGTACGGTGATACCGGGTAAAGGGATAAGCGCATCCGGCAGGCAATATCCACCCCGACGGCATAGGGGATGACCGCATTATCTGCCGCCAAAACACCGCCGATCGGCAAACCATAACCAGAATGGGCATCCGGCATCAAAGCGCCAGCCGCACTGACAGGCAGGCTCATGGCATTATCCATTTGCTGCACAGCCCCATCGTCGATCGCCTCCCTGCCCCAAACGGGATAAGGCAGCGGCTGCTGCCGGAGTTCATCAAGTGATTCATCGTCCTTTTGAGTTAACCGGATACACTCCCTTGCCAGGTCCGCGTAAATCGGCTGGCCTAAATATGAACCGGGGCTGGAACGTACAGCGTCCAGCTTTAATAAAATGGCATCCCGTTCAAATCCCTCCAGGGAAAGTTCATCTGCGATCGATTTTGCGAGGCCGATAATACGGCCGTCCGGCCAATTATTCAATTTTAAGATCTTACCTGTGATGGTGCTCATATTTACCTTTAATTCTGTTCAGCTTAATTTGCAACTTTTTTGTCCAAAATAAGTATATCTTAATAGTACTTTTTGATTGAACAAATGATTCCATGATAATTCCAGGCATTTTACCAATCGGCAAATTACCTCTATAATTAATCAGAGATCATCTTTTTTATATTATTGGTAATTGAATGGAGGCTGTGTATGAAGATCAACATCAATATCGGCGAAGTATTATCAAAAGCCTGGAAGATCACCTGGAAATTCAAGGTGCTCTGGATTTTTGGCATCCTGGCTGGCTGCGCAGGCAGCAACCGGGCAAATTTCAACTCGAATTTTAATAACGGCGGCGGCGGTGGAGGCGGCGGCAGGGGAACCGGCAGCAGCTCAACTGATCAGCTCTTCAATCAGTTCTCCAATATGCAGCCCGACCGGCTGTTTAAAGAATATATTGCTCCTTATACCGCAATTATTATCGGCGTGCTTGTTCTCCTGTGTGTACTCTGGATCGTTTTCTACTTCCTGGGTGTGATGGGCCGGGTCGGCCTGATCAAGGGAGCAAGTAAAGCAGATTCAGGTGCAGAAAAGATGTCCTTCGCTGAATTATGGAGTGAAAGCACACCCTATTTCTGGCGCATGTTTGGATTGAACCTGCTGGTCGGACTTCCCTTCTTCCTGATCACCATCGTGTTTTTGGTGTTTCTCGGTCTTTCCGGTTTTGCCACCTACCAGGCAGGTGTCGGCGGAGCAGGCCTGGCTGCCATCATCCTCAGCCTGGTTGGGATATTCATTGCCGGCATCTGTGTCATATCCATCCTGAGCCTGATCGTAGGCATGGTGGTTGAACAGTCCCAAAATGCCATTGTGCTGGATGACCTGGGGGTGATCCCTTCACTCAGCCGGGGCTGGCAAATTTTCAAAGGCTCTGTTCTGCCGATCGTCCTGATCGCCATCATCCTGGGAATCATCAGCGGTGTAATTGGCTTTATCATCGCAATCCCGCTTATCGGGATGATCCTGGTAATGGGTTTAGGCACTGCATTTACTGCCATGGCAGTTTCCGGGAGCGCAATCGCGGGACCCCTGTTCGTCGGGGCTTGCTGCGTGGTGCTGTATATGCCAGTACTTCTGCTGGGCAGCGGTATTCTTCAAACATACATGCAGACAGTCTGGACGCTGGTGTATCGGCGCCTGACGGTCACACCGGTTGTTGAACCTGAGATGAAAACGCCTGAATTATCTCCTGCATCATAAGTAAATGGTGCAAAACCTGGAAAAGATGTAACATTCTGTTCATTGAATGATCAAAAGACGCGAAGCTGTTTTTAAAAAGGCTTCGCGTCTGCGCTTTTTTCGTGTATGATTCTATTAATGAAAAATATTTTCCAGCTTTACCGGATTAATGAAACTTGAAAAGAATCAATTTTCGCATTCGTTATATCATTCTGATCATTTTGAGTCTGCAGCTGATGGCTGCCTCGGCGCGTGACGGCGGTTCTGCCCATGCTGTCATATCCAATCCGGATACAGGGAAATTTCCGGCAGTATCTGTTTTTCTCAACCCGTTTGATGACAATAACGAATACATCACCGGTCTGACAACATCTGATGTGTTCATCCTGGAAAACGGCAAACAGATGAATACGGTCAGCCTGGACAGCCTGGCGACACCGCTCAGTTTTGTTTTCGCCATCAACAGCAGTTCGGCACTCGATATGCGCAATGCACTGGGAGAGGCTCCCTACGACAGCATCCTGGCAGCCCTTGATCACTGGGTGGAGACACTGCCAGGGAACAGCCAGGATAAATTTGCCCTGGTCTGGAACGGCGGTGTGGTGGGCAGCCGGCTCAGCCCGGCTGATTGGCGCACACGCCTGGATGGGTTTGATCCCGTACTGCGCGGTTCAAAAACCAGCCTGGATGCCCTTGGCTATGCCCTGGACGCAGCCCAGGAAGCAGAAGATGGTCCCGGAATTAAAAAATCTGTACTGCTGGTTTCAGCTCACTTATCTGAAAAAGATATTGCCGGTCTGAAAGCACTCGGAGACCGTGCGAGAAACAACAGCATCCGGATATTCGTCTGGATCATTGATTCAAACATATATTTAAGCAGCCCCGGCAGCCTGGCTCTCGAAGATCTTGCTCTCTCAACCGGTGGACGTTCATTTAAGTACAGCGGAACAGAGACTCTGCCAGATCCGGAAAGCTGGTTTGCATCCCTGCGCAGTGTTTACCGTCTTTCATACAATTCCTTGATCCGTGAAGGCGGGGACCAAACCATTTCAGTCCAGGTCAACCGGGATGGACAGGCAATCAGCTCAAACGCCGTATCATTTCACCTTGACCTTCAGCCGCCATCCGCAGCCCTGCTCTCGCCGCCCATGCAGATCGTCCGGCAAAACCCGGATGCCCCATTCGATTTGGAAAGTTTTCTGCCCGCTGAACAGCCGCTTTCCATCCTGGTTGAATTTCCGGATGGCCGCAGCCGGGCGTTGAAACGCACTACACTGTTCCTCGATGGAAAGATCCTGGCTGAGAATTCTGCCGAACCATTCAATAATTTTACCTGGGACATCAGCAATATAAAGGTAACAGGCGAGCATCTTCTCAAGGTGGAAGTGGAAGACATTCTTGGCCTGAGCCGTACCAGTGCGGAAGTCCCGGTTACTGTCACTGTCGTTGAACCGCCTGGCGGAATTGCCGGTTTGATCCTGCGCAACCGGACCGCAGTTACCATTTCTTTTCTGGTGCTGGCCGGGGCGGTGCTTCTCGGCATCATCATCCTTGGCGGTCGTAAAGGGCTGGCCTCCTTTGCAGACCGTCGCAAGGCTGCCAATGCCCGGAAAGACCCGGTTACCCAGCCGGTTCCTTCCTTAACTGCTGAAACAGGAACAGCCCGGGCTGTTCCCTTTCCCTGGCTGCGGCATAAGGACGTACCCATACCTGCCTATTTTATACGGCTGGAAACAGACGGTTCGCCCGGCAAGGGCGACCCAATCGCACTTGTGGAACCCGAGATCACATTCGGTACAGATCCGACACAATCATTGATCGTTCTGGATAACCCGTCATTATCCCTGCTTCATGCCCGTCTGCGCAGGCTTGATAATGGTGATTTTACCTTGCAGGATGAACGATCTATTGCCGGCACCTGGATTAACTACGACAAAGTCCAGGCAGGCGGGCAGATCCTCAAGCACGGCGATATCATCAAGCTGGGCAGCCTGACATTCCGTTTTGTGCTCGCCAAACCCGGCCGGCCGGCTCAGCCAAAAGTCACCCCCATTGATCGAACATGATCCGCACTGACCGTTCTCACCTGTTTATTGCCGCCCGCACTGACCCGGGCATGTCCGGCAAGATCAACGAAGATAATTTCGCCATCTCTGCTTATGTTGTCAGCCCGGCCAACCCGACCCCGTCCGTTTTTGCCATCCTGTCTGATGGGATCGGCGGGCATAAAGCCGCTGAAACAGCCTCCGAGATGGTGGTCAACATCATCAGCCAGGCAGTGGAGAAACGCGAGGGCGGCCACCCGCTGACAGTCTTTGAAAAAAGTTTCCAGGCTGCCAGCCAGGCTATCCTGAAAAAAGCA
>CAZBRI010000199.1:0-6149 GCA_964494055.1 uncultured Anaerolinea sp. | reverse complement strand
ATAGCTTCAGGTGACTGGAGTTCAGACGTGTGCTCTTCCGATCTCCCTGCAAGTGAAGTTACAGTTCATACAGGGATGCATTTTATCCATATGAATGGCAAGGAAGTCTTCCGGTTTGCAACCCGTGTTATGGGTCAGGCTACTCAGGAAGCAGCTGTAAAATCGGGTTGGAAGATCGATGATCTTTCACTGATCATCCCTCACCAGGCAAATTTTAGAATTATTGATGCTGCGGCAAGAGGCTTGAAATTACCTATCGAAAAATTTATGGTCAATGTCGACCGGTATGGAAACACCTCAACAGCATCCATTCCTATCGCTACTGTAGAAGCCGTTCAAACAAATAGATTGAAATCAGGCGATAAAATAGTCTTTGTCGGATTTGGTGCTGGCCTTACCTGGGGTGCTCTTGCTGCAGAATGGAGCGGTCCGCTTCCATCCGAACACTATGTACCTGTTGAGTTCTTCAGACCTTGGGCCCGGATAAGATCTTTCCTGCGCCGAATGCTTAGAATTTTGGAAGGGATATTTTCCGGCCGTGATGCCTGAGTGATACATGGTCAAGTTAATCTGATTGTGTTATCATCAATAAATAAATTAACTGAATAAGTTAAAACAAAGGAGTTAATATGCGATTAGGTGTTCCGGAACTGCTCATTTTGCTCGTAATTGTCATAGTCCTGTTTGGACCGGGTCGTTTTGGTAAGATCCTCGGAGAATTAGGAAGCGGTATCAAATCATTCAAAGATAATTTGGGTGAAGATAAGAAAGAAGAAGAAAATAAAACATCAAGCACTGATGTGAAGTAAAAGCTTTTTACGTTTTTATGCCACAGTTTTATTCGGGATCAACTTTATTCCTGAAGATGACTGTGGCGTGTTTATTTAATCAAAAGAGGTCATATGGAAATTGGTGTACCCGAACTATTAATAATTCTGGTAATCGTAATTGTTCTATTTGGTCCTGGTCGATTCGGGAAGATATTGGGCGAATTGGGATCTGGAATAAGAGCTTTCAAGGATAATTTAGACCCAGCCAAACCGGATGAAGTAAATGAAGTACCCCAGGAAAAATCATAATTGGCAATTGTTGATCTGAATTATTTAGATCCATATCCAGAATCGCCTGCCCCGGTAATTTTTCTTCACGGTCTCGGTGCAGACAGCTCTTCGTGGACATTTCAGTTTGAACCGTTGCATGCAAAAGGTTTTAGGCCGATCGCTGTCGATATACCTGGATTCGGAAAATCCAGGTACCCTGAATATGGCTGGACTTTTCGAAAAATAGCAGGTCAAATCGTCAATTTTTCAAAACAAATCGGTCTAAATTCATTTCACCTTGCAGGGCTTTCTATGGGCGGGGTTATCGCTCAGCAGCTGACTCTTGATAACCCTGATATTGTGAAAAAACTTGTTCTGGCCAGCACATTTTCTTCATTACGGCCATCTAATTTGTCTCAACTTTTTTATTTTATTCAAAGAGCTTTAGTGGTCCATTTAGTTGGGCTGGAAGCCCAGTCAAGAATTGTTGCCAGGCGTGTTTTTCCGGATCCCGGACAGGAATCCTTGCGACAAATTGCTGAAGAACAAATTCGTTCAGCTGATCCCCGGGCCTACCGGGCAGCTATGAGGAGCCTGGCAATTTTTAATTCTGAAAAACGCTTAAAAGAGATTTTATCCCCAACATTGGTGATTGCCGGAGAGAATGATTCAACGGTGCTGCCATACCGTCAAAAATTATTAGCTGATAAGATCAAAAGTGCCCGTTACCGGTTGATAAAATCCGCTGGTCATGCTGTGTCCATCGATCAGTACAAGCTGTTTAATGAAACTATTCTTGAATTCCTGTCAGAATGAATTGTTAATGGATTTCTAATATATTTCTTGCATCTCAAAAATGGTTCCATTGTAAAATCTCCGATGACATTTGAAAAAAACTGTTCATGATAGACAGGATGAATAAAAAAATATCCTGAATTTTTTGCGGAGAGCGGCTTCAGGATAACTGAAGCTATTTTTTTTGAGGAGAGTAACTATGGACGAACAAAAAAATAATCCTATGATCGATAATGCCCAATCATTTTCATTTAAGGCAGAAACAAGGCAGTTATTGAATATTCTTATCCATTCACTTTACAAGGATAAGGAAGTATTTCTCCGGGAATTACTATCAAATGCGTCAGATGCCTTAAATCGTCTGCGTTTTGAAATGCTTACTAACCAGGTTGTGTTGGATGCTGAATCAGAATTGAGTATCCATATCAACGTCGATAAGGATGCAAAAACGATCACAATTCGCGATAACGGTATCGGCATGAATCGTGATGAAATGATTGAAAATCTTGGGACCATTGCACAATCCGGTGCAAGAAAATTTTTGGAAGCTTCAAAAGATAAGAATAGCGAATTCTCACAGGTGATTGGTCAATTCGGTGTTGGCTTTTATTCAGTATTCATGGTTGCTGAATGGGCAAAAGTATCCTCGCACTCCTTCAGACCTGATGATGAAGCAGTCACATGGTACGCAATTGGAGAAGATAATTATCAAATTGCCCCGGCTGAATTGACCAATAGGGGAACGGTGATCGAGATTAAATTAAAAGAGGATGCAGCCGAATTCGCCGATGAATTCCGGCTCAAAGAGATTATTCGAAAACATTCAGATTACATCGGTTTCCCGATTTATGTCGGGGAAGATACAACACCAGTTAATAAACAGTCTGCAATCTGGAGAAAATCAAAATCTGAAGTGACAGATGAACAGTACAAAGATTTTTACCGGCAGATGACCCTGGATTTCGAAGATCCGCTGCTTCATTTGCATACGATAACTGATGCTCCCGTTCAATTTTATGCCTTGCTGTATTTTCCCGGAAAGGCTGAACGTGCTGTATTTTCCTTGAGAAAAGACGATGGATTAGAACTTTATTCACGTAATATTTTGATCGACGAATATTCCAAAGACCTGCTGCCGGAACACTTCAGGTTTATTCAGGGTGTTGTTGATTCAGAAGATCTGCCTCTGAATGTATCCCGGGAAACATTTCAGTCATCTGGAATGATGTCACGTCTGAAGAAAGCTATCACCGGTCAGGTCATCAAGGAATTGGAAAATCTCGCAAAAAATGATTCAGAAAAATATGCAGCATTTTGGAAAGAATTTGGTGTTTTTATTAAGCAGGGTGTCGCAGCAAATCAGCCTGAAACGGAAAAAATATTCCCCTTGCTGCGTTTTAAAACCAGTTTACATCCCGACACCTGGTCTTCGCTGGATGATTATTCAGACAGAATGACTGGAGAGCAAAAAACGATCTATTACATTGTTGGTGAAGATCCTAAAGCTGTGATACGCAGTCCCCACCTTGATTATTACCAATCCCGGGGAGTTGAGGTTTTGCTGCTGACCGAGCCGATAGATTCATTCATGTTGATGGGTTTGCATAAATATAAAGAATTTGAATTGAAAAATGTTGCCCAGGCTGAAGTTGATAATGAAGAGAAAAAAGAAGAAGAAAAACCTGAGGATGAGAAGAAAAGTTCTGAAGACATAAGTACGCTTGTGTCGGAGTTTAAGGAAATCCTGGGTGATAGGGTGGCTGATGTTCGCAGCAGCACCCGGCTGTCTCAATCTGTTGCCCGCCTGGTTGAGCCCGAAGGCGGTATGAACCCTGAGCTGCAGCGTGTTTATAAATATCTCGGAAAGGATTATGAAGAAACCAAGAAAATTTTGGAATTGAATCCGAATCATCCAATATTATTAAATCTTCTTCACCAGGATTCAAGCTCACCGCTCAGGAAATTGGTGATCGAGCAAATCCTCGACAGTGCATTGCTCGTCGAAGGGCTGCACCCGGATCCATCCAGTATGGTACAAAGAGTTCAAGAGATTATTCAAGCTGCACTTGGTAATAACCAATAAATTTTTGCAGATAAATAAGAAAACAGCTGCCCGAAAAAATCCAGGCAGCTGTTTTCTTGTAAATAAAATGTAACAATTATTTGAAAGTAAATTGTCTGCGTTCCACTCTTGTATCTTCGTATGGTATTCCCAGCTCATCCAGAACTTCTTCCGGCCGGCCTGTTGCACCTTCGCGGGCTGCTAATATCATGATCAGCGTTGTCCACCCATCAGCATCAGGGGTACCTATCTCGATTGAATCGATCAGTGGACGCAGATCGTAGGCTTTTCCGCGTCTTTCCCTGGCCATGCTGGCTTTGGAGAGGGAAAAAGAAATTGTTTTTTGTAATTTTTCTATGTCTGCATCAAAAAATAAAGTAACAAGGTATTCAGATGTATTGATCTGTGTCTGCATTGGCGGGCTTTTTTCATCAACCTCGATTACTTGCATGATGCCCAAACCGGGCGGGACCGATTTTGTCAGCCGTGAAGGCAGCTCAGTAAGATTTACCTCACCATCAATCCACAAATCTACTATCTCGCATCGTGATGAAAAACCCAGCGGAAGTGCGGATGCTAATTGTATTTTTGGCTGCGGATGAAACCCCAGACTGTACATCAACGCCATATCTGCACGCCGAAGGCTTCTTTCCCATAGTTTATGCAGGTCAAGGTGTCCGATATACCGCAGTGCTCCGGTTTTTGAAAAAGTGACTCTAATTCTCATAATGCCTTTCTAAATCTTGCGCCAAGCCAGCCGCCAAGGGGAGTCAAAATGATCGATAAAATAATACCTGTCGGCCCGATAACCAGCCTGTTGAATTGATCACCGGGTCTTGCGGCTATCCATAAAAACCCCAGAATTAATCCCGCGATAATACCGGCGGCCAATCCTGTAGCAGGTCCCTGCCGCAGCCTTGTAATGCCGCAAAGAATTCCGACCAGGAATGAGATCACGGCCAGCAGTGCAAGCGGATAATATTCCGGAATTGGATGGCCCCTGCCGGCGATCGTAGAAAATAAAACACAGGCCATGAAGATCAACATGCCGGCAGGCAGGCCTGTAAAAATATCCCAGGCATGTAATTTAAATACATGACTGAAAAAACTTTTTTTGAAATTTATTCCATTATCCATCTAGTTATCCACTGCCATTGGCAGTTCGACAGAGCTGCTTCTTGCCGGGGATTTCACTTCGGGACATTTCCAGTGATCTCCAGGATTTTCCCTGCGCACCTGGCTGAATGTGGGAAGAATTCCGCATGCAAAGCAATTTTCACGGCAGTCAACCCGAACCAGACCTTCAAGTGATTGCTTGAAGTCCTGGAACAGGAAATTCTTGCGTACCGCGGCGGTGATATGGTCCCATGCAAATATTTCGTCCATTCTACGCGGCCGGTGGGTGTAAAAATCCGGATCGATATGATGGTCCCTGAATGCCTGCATCCAGATTCCATAACGCCGTTCTTCTTGCCAGGCATCGAATTTTGCGCCATTTTTCCAGGCACTATATACAACCTCGCTGACTTTGCGATCACCCCGTGTCAGCCAGGCCTCCAGCATTGTATCTTCAGGTGAAGTCCAGGATAATTTAATATTTTTATCCCGGAGTTCCCGCTTGAGCAGATTTTGTTTCAGGCTGATCTGTTCCATCGTATCGCAGGCAACCCATTGGAAGGGGGTCTGCGGTTTGGGTACGAATGTGCTGACGCCTGCATTTACCTTGGCTTTGAAGCCGATCACTTTACGCCCTTCAGCCAGGACTTTCTTGCACAGATCGGCAATTGCCTGAACATCTTCAAGGGTTTCAGATGGATGCCCGATCATGAAATATAGTTTGATAGTTGTCCAGCCCCGGCTGTAAATCTCATGCGCAGTATCCAGCAGATCTTGATCAGGAATAAACTTGTTGATGATCCGCCGCATTCTTTCTGTGGCTGCTTCAGGGGCAAGTGTGAATCCTGTACCGCGCCTGTCTCGTAATTTATCCATCAAGTCAACTGAAACAGTTTCGATACGCAGGGACGGTAAAGAAATCGCCAGGTGTTTATCACCAAAATGATCGCCGACAGCCGTTACGAGATCAAGAATATGCGTATAGTCAGAAGATGAAAGCGAAAGTAATGCAAGTTCCTCGAAGCCCGAGGCCTTGATAGCGTCATCAACAGCTTTTACTATTTCTTCCACCGGTCTTTCTCTTACCGGGCGGTTGATCATTCCAGCATGGCAGAACCGGCAGCCTCGGGTGCAGC
>CAZBRI010000198.1:0-6156 GCA_964494055.1 uncultured Anaerolinea sp. | reverse complement strand
TTCAGATAACTGAGATAAGCGGCAAGGAAGGCGATGTAGTAACACAGACAGATAGTTACAAATATTATCCATCACAGAGTCAGGTTGAAGGAAAATATAGCGGTGAGCTGAGGCCGACTGGTCTCCGACCCTTGTTTGGACCGCGCCTGGAGCAGGCTGGTTTTAAATTGGGTGGTGAATACTTCGGATTGGGCTTATGATATAATTTTTTTGTGTAATTTTGATATTTTTTTTGTTTTATTAATATGACGGAGGTAGTATGGAAGTTAAATCCACGCAATATAAACACTGTGACCTCTTAACAATTGTCGGCCGCGTAGACAGTGCAACCTCACCAAAATTGAATGAAGCATTAGAAACTATTACAGGTGAAGGACGCTTCAAAATAGTTTTGGATATGGCCGGCCTGGAGTTTATGTCCAGCGCCGGATTCAGAACCCTGATTGCTGCGCAAAGAAATTGCAAGCGGTTTAACCGGGGTGAAGTAGTACTTGCAGAAGTTCCTGAAAATATTATGGCTGCGTTAGAACTAGCTGGATTTACTACATTGTTTCGCATTTTTCCTGATAATACAACCGCCGTGGGTAACATTTAACCATATTTTGATTATTTAACACAGCCGTCAGAACAATTTGATGAGACGGCTGTGATTATATTATCCAATGACAACCAGGCTATTTTCTGCAAGATTTGAATATCTTGATGCAATCAGGCAATTTGCTGTTGAATCAGCATCCAATGCTCAGTTAACCGAAAAAGAAATATACAATCTTCAACTGGTCGTTGACGAGGCGGCATCAAACATCATTGAGCACGCCTATGAAGAAAACCCGGATGGGAAGATCGAAATATCCATAATAATCACTGATGATAATATTTCAGTGATTATGAAGGATACAGGAAAACGATTTATTGTAGAGGATGCTCAAGAGCCAGATATAACAGCTTCACTTGAAGATAGGAATATCGGGGGACTAGGTTTATTTTTTATGAGAAAATTAATGGATGTTGTTCGTTTTGAATGGCATCCGGAGTTTGGAAATAAGCTAACCATGATCAAGTACCGGGAAAAAACCGGGAAAAAGCCGAGAAAAGTGAAGGACAATTATGGCAGCTTGTTTGAACTGGGCGGAAAGATTCTATCAGCGGCCACATTATTTGATCAAAAAGACCTAATCCTCTCATATGCATCTACTTCTATTCAGGGTGAAATTACTTTGTGGCTCAATGAAGCAGAATTTAGATTGCCAGATGCAATTGGTTACAAAAATTCAGGCCAGATTTGCACTGAATTACAAAAAAAAGCACTTATTGATGGAAAAACACTCCGTCGAACGGTTAATGGGGTAAATAAACTAATTGTTCCGATATTTCATGAAGATGAAGATATCGGTGTTATTGAAGTTTCCAATAATGGCAGAAAAATTTCAACAAAAGAAAGAAAATTAATAGAAGGGCTTGCCCAGATTATTTCAGTCGGTTTGTTTGCCTGGAAAAAAGCCAGCCTGGACCGGTGGCGGCTTGAACAGCTCGGGCTCGTTCGGCAAGTTTCAGCAAAAATAGCCAGTGAACCAGATATCAATGAGTTAACAAAAAAAATTACCCGGCTGATTCAATCAACCTTTAAATATTATTATGTTGGCATATTAACCCTGGAAGCTGGCCATGATTATCTTACTTTTCGCTCCTATACCGGAGGGGATCCAACGGAAAGTGCCAATATGGACAATAACGGATACCAAATTCCATTGGGTGTTGGGCTGGTTGGATCTTGTGCCCAATCGGGAATTGAGATCCTGGTAAATGATGTAAGTGCAGATGAACGTTATCGATATGTTGAAAGTTTAAGTGCCACAAAGTCAGAATTAGTCATTCCATTGCGTGTAGAAGATAGAATTCTTGGTGTTCTGGATGTCCAGACTGACCAGCTGAATGGATTTAATGTTCATGACGCAATGGTATTGCGTGCCCTGGCAGATAATGTGGCTGTTGCCATTGAAGGAGCGAATCGTTTTGGCGGGCTGCACAGGCAGGCAAATGAGCTTCGTGTTGTATCCGAAGTTAGTAAACAAATATCATCATTTTTGAGTCTGCAGGAAATGATGAGAAAAGTTGCAGAACTGATCAGTGTCCGTTTTAACTTTCCTTATGTTCATCTTTTTACAGTTCACCCTACCCGAAGACAAATCCATTATGAAGCTGGTTCAGATCCAAATTCTTCATCTTTCGAAGGCTATATTCTGAACCTGGATACGTCAGAAGGTATAGTTCAGTGGGTTGCAAAAAACGGTGTATCAGTTCTTACCAATAATGTTGATGATGAGCCCCGTTATCTTCCATCACCTATACCTCCGTCGAATACACAATCTGAACTAACAGTACCCTTGATTTTCAACGGGAAGGTAAATGGTATTTTGGATGTTCAATCAGAGAACTTGAATGCATTCTCCAATCAAGATTTGTCAATCATGGAAACGCTGGCAGATACAATTGCTGTTGCAATTCGCAATGCTGATCTTTTTAGAACGGAGCAGTGGAGAAGGCAGACAGCTGACAGTCTGAGAGAAGTCGCGGTATTGTTATCCGCGAATGCCAGCCTGGATCAAGTTCTGCATGCCATATTAACCGAACTGGAAAGAAACCTGCCGTCCGATATTACAACGGTCTGGCTGCTTGATGATGATGTGATTTATTGCGCCGCTGTGCATGGTGCCAATTCAAATGATCTTGAAAAAGCCCGCGATAATTTCCCTGAATCAATGGGATTGCTGACATCTGCCCTTCTATCAAGACAGCCCATAATCCGAAAAAGAACTGATCCACCAGGTCCAGCTGCAATTTCTGCTGGTTTTGACCTTAATCACTCAGCCCTGGCGGTACCCTTAAAAATTGGTGATCAACCGCTTGGTGTATTAACCCTTGCCCACCATACCTCCGGCCGTTATGGTCATGAATCCCAGGCTATGGCTATCACCTTTGCTGGTTACGCAGCTGTGTCTATCGAAAATGCCAGGTTATTCGATTCATCCCAGGAACAGGCTTATGCATCTGCTGCATTACTGCAAGTAGCCCAGACCATTGTCAGCCTATCTGATTTGGATGAAATCCTTCAAACAATTGTTAGAACAATGCCGATTCTTATCGGTGTTGAAAGGGCAGTTATTTTTACATGGGATAACAACATTGGAATGTTCAATCCGGCCCAGGAGTATGGAATACCTGAGGAGAGCCGGGATCATCTTTGGAAATCTTTCTCACAGTTTGAATTTCCGCTGCTAGGATTTGCCGTTTCAGATGGGAAAATGGTCATCAGCCAGGATGCTCATTTAGGTCCTGAAAATTGGCTGATTGTTAATCCGAGCCCAGTAGAGGAAATTGAAACTGCTTTACACAGTGATGAAAGATTATTGGTTGCCTTACCTTTGATCCTTAAAGATGAAGCCTTTGGTGTATTGCTCATCGAGGAAGCAATCGGCGGCAGGCGATTCCGGAACAGGAGGCTTGAAATTCTGCATGGAATTGCACAGCAAATTGCCCTTGCGATTCAGAATGATATTTTCAAGAAAGAGAGAGTCAGCAGGGAACGGCTGGAAACTGAAGTTCTATTGGCGCGGCAGATACAGGAAACTTTCATACCGAAAACATTAAATCCACCGGAAGGCTGGGACCTGGCAGCAAGCTGGCAGACAGCCTTGCAGATGGGCGGTGATTTTTATGACATTATCCACCAGGCAGATGGCAGATTAGGCATTTTTATTGCAGATGTTGCGGACAAAGGAATACCGGCGGCATTATTCATGGCGCTCACCAGGACACTGGTTCGGGCAGCAGTTTTACAAACTTCATCACCAGCTGAAGCGCTCAGATTGGTGAATGATCTGCTATATCCGGATTGTGAACAGGGAATGTTTGTTACTGCCTTTTATGGAGCGCTTGACCCAATAACCGGTATATTTACTTATGCTAATGCCGGTCATAACCCGCCTATGTGGTTTCACGATGAATCAGTTGACTTGCTTTCCAGAACCGGCATTGCTCTGGGGGTTGTGGAAAATGCAACGATGGCTGAATGCCAATTTAAACTTGATATGCAGGATATGATCGTATTTTATACAGATGGAATTACTGAATCTTTTTCTGAAAGCGGGGAAATGTTTGGAGATTCAAAGTTGATAGAAGTCACAAAACTGCATGTCGATGAAAAGGCAGCTGCGGTTGTCAAATTTATAGAAGAAAGTGTCAATCATTTTATTGGTGATCAACCTGTTTCGGATGACATTACGATTATTGTCCTGAAGCGGGACACAAAACTTGATATATAAAAAAGTCCGTTCAAAAGAACGGATTTTTTTATATATTATTCAATTGAAAGGATTTTTAGAGTGACTGTTCCGTCAGGAGATGAAACACTCACAATGTCTCCCACTTTGTGGTTCATCAAGGCTTTACCAAAAGGTGATTCATGAGAAATTTTGCCAACTCTCGGATCTGCTTCTTTTGCCCCTACAATGTGAAATAATTCAGGTTCAAAATCTGCTTCCTGAATTTTTACTGCTACACCTACAGATACAATGTCCTTGCTGGGTGTGCCCTGGATAATAATTGCCTGGCTGAGGATAAACTCCAGTTCTTGAATTCGTCCTTCCAGGAAAGATTGGTCCTCTTTTGCTTTATGATAATCCGCATTTTCTGAGAGATCACCCATTTGAATTGCATCTCTTAAACGGGCGGCAATAGATTGCCGTTGAGGACCTTTAAGTTCAGCAAGTTCGACTTTAAGTTTCTCTGCGCCTTCGGATGTGAGATAAATTGGTTCAGCCACAATATTCTCCTTGTGAAAAATAAAACTCAGGGATCAAGTTGACTTATTCCCTGGAGTCAAATTTTAATAAAATAATATGTCAGGGTCTCAGGAAAGGATCAAATAATCGTTGGTGTTCTTCCATTGCATATCGGTCGGTCATTCCAGCCAGGTAATCGCATACTGTTCTGTGCAATCCGCGAACCTCAATCATTTTTTGATATTGCGATGGAAGCATGGCTGGTTCGCTGATGTAAGCTTGAAATAGACTTTTAATAATATTCTCTGATTTTACCTGCATCCTCATTACACGGTAATGACGATATAATTTTTGAAAGAGAAAATCTTTTAATTCTCGGTTTCTGCGCTGCATATCATCACTGTATCCAATGATGTTGTAGCTGAGTTTTTGAATATCCAGGGCGGATTTTGCACCGCATTCATTCAACCGCTGGTTCGTTGCTTCAATCATATCCGTGACCATCATCCCAACCAGGTGCCGGATCATTCGATGCCTGAGTACCTCTTCCAGGTTCGGACCTTTCCAGTTTGTTGATTCTCTAAGGATTTCCCAAAGAGCTATTCCTTCCAGCATTTGCGGATTGATCATTCCAGATCGAATACCATCATCCAGGTCATGAGTGGTATATGCCAATTCATCTGCCACATTTGCTATCTGGGTTTCCAGGTTTCCACGGAGGTCAGGATCAAGATCACGGGCATCGGAAAGGTCATATTCGGTTTCATGCTTCACAATCCCTTCGCGTACTTCCCAGGACAAATTTAAACCGGGAAAATCAGGGTATCGCTGTTCTAATTCGGTAACAATACGAAATGATTGCTTGTTATGATCAAATCCGCCGTGATCCTTCATCAATCGTGCAAGGGCAGTTTCGCCGGAATGTCCAAAAGGTGAATGGCCAAGATCGTGGGCCAGGCAAATTGCTTCAACCAGATCTTCATTCGCACCAAGTGCGCGGGCAAGTGTCCGGCCGATTTGAGCAACTTCTAATGTGTGGGTCAGCCTGGTGCGGAAGTAATCACCCTCATAATTGATGAAAACCTGGGTTTTATATTCTAATCTGCGGAAAGCTGTCGTATGCAGTATCCGATCTCGATCCCTTTGAAACGAAGTTCTGTAATCCGGCTCGCGATCAAGAAAAGCACGTCCTTTGCTATTTTTGGCATGCATGCCATAAGGAGCAAGGGCTTTATCTTCTAATTCTTCGAGAATAACTCGATCGAAGTACATCACTGTCCTTTGTGAATAAGAAAAAATATTATCTGTAGAAAGAAGTGGCAGGTGGGGCGAGTGGGGGTCGAACCCACACAGTATCTCTACCGGCGGATTTTAA
>CAZBRI010000197.1:0-6162 GCA_964494055.1 uncultured Anaerolinea sp. | reverse complement strand
GATAGCTTCAGGTGACTGGAGTTCAGACGTGTGCTCTTCCGATCTCTATCTCCGGTACTGAGCCATCCCAATGGTGCCCTGAACAAAGAAATGAAATATTTGCAGCCAGCCAACCCCCCCAGCCTGCGAGTGAAGATCTTTGGAAAGAAGCCACGATTGATACCTGGACTGGGCTTCTGGCATCCAACGCCTGCCGGGATTTTGTCGACAAAAAAATGACACTCAATGTCAAAGACAATACCGTTCAGCGCTGGCTGCGCAAAAGCGATGAAGGCAGAGCTTTCGCCAGCGATCTTGGTTTTGACAGGCCGCTCTTCTTTACTCCTACTGATGAATGCAAAGCCAATTCACCGCATGTGACACTTTCCATTGAAAACGTCAAGGAAGGTGATGTAATCAACACAGATCAGATCAATATTAGAGTGACAGTCACATCCACCGATAAATTTGAATTATGGAGCCTGGATCTTGCGAACAGCCATAATCCTGGAGATAATGATTGGCAAGTAATCTATAACACTGATACAGCCGTTCCCAACCCGGAAGATATTGTAAGCTGGGACACTGCAAACGCTGGAAATGGTGATTACAGTCTTCGGTTACGGATAGAAAATTCAGATGGCGGTTTTGCCCAAAAGATCGTTCATTTTTCCGTGAATTACACACCGCCAACCTCTCAACCAACGGTCATCCCTACCATTACAGCCACATCTTTACCGCTGCCAAGTGTTACAGTAGAGCCGCCCACCCTGGTTCCCCCAACTTCAAAACCTCCCACGGATACACCAACCCCAACCACCCTTCCTGCTGAAACACCAACGCCATAAAAAGAGGAGGCCGATAAATAACCGGCCTCCTCTTTATTTATTCTCTTCCCATAAATTATCCTGATTTTTCCATTTTCTTAACCCCCAATTTCCATTTTCGGGAATTGTTCTGCGATCCAGATCCTCAAATTCGGGTGATTCCAGCGCATGATGAATATTATTTTCAATATTACGGATTGTGCCTGGAGACCAGACCAGCATACCTTTTTCTGTAAATTTTTTTAGCAAAAGACAATGCATCAGAAGGTAATCTGTGGGTTTTTTCAGATCTTCAAGAATTTGAGTGACCGCCCACCTGGTAAAAACAACATCCAGGGGAAGTTGTTTTTTTGATCTTTTTTCTGATCCATCACGGATATTCGGTAAACTCCAATTTATACGGATGATATCCAAATTTTTTTCACATGTAATATTTTTTATTTCAAATCCATTGTTTTGTCCTGCCATGATCGTTGCTGTAATAAATGGAGCTTCAGGCTCAGAAATTAATCCCAGGATAGGGGTACCCCTATCAACCACCAATCGCCTGACATTGATCAATAAAGAATTAACAGCCTCTGCATGCCAATCCCAGTCATAACGCTGTCTCCGCATGACCGATTTAAAATGTCCGACGGCTTTGTTTCCCCACAACCAGCCTGACCAGAGAGCAGAGAATGACCAAAAAGCCTGATTCGGCCGCGGAATTGGGCATATGACCGCCTTGATCTCTGTACCTGTTGAGTGTAATTGCAGGTCACGCAAGGGACCAGCGAAAAGACTAATTCCTCCGCTTTCTGGCGGTTCTTCCGGCCATAAGCACAAATGAACTGGCTTCCCTGGTGAGTCCCAATACTTTATGGCACTTTCCAGGGCTTTCCATACATTGTGTTCAAAATACCTCGGAGAAAGTATTAATTGCTTTGGTCTTGTTCTATCTGAATCCGGAGACCAGAGACTATTTGAATAATCCATTGCATATAGAATCAAAGCCAGGAGATTCCGCTTTTTTTCTGGTGAGAGAGACATTCTATCAAGACGATTGATGATTGTTCCAAAAGAATAAACCGCCCTTGGTTTGTAAAAACTTAATGCCTCTTCTGCAAATTGCCTGATTGGATCATTCCCTGGAGCTAATCGTTCCAATGCCATTGACCGGTGCAGCAAATCTTTTTTTGTCCAAAAATCTGCCTGTTCCTGATCTTGTAAGGATGCTGGTTGTTCTCCGCCATGCCCGCATTCACAATTATAAATTTTGGTTTCAATTTGATTTGATTTTTCATACCAGATATAGGCGTCGGCAATGACATCTTTTCCGCAATTTTCACAATGTGTCGTATAGATGGACAGAATTTGTAATTCCAATCTTTTTCCATCCTTACGCTCTGCAGAAAGTTCTGCCAGGGCAGCCTGCAGGTCCTTCAATTGGGGCGGATTCGCTGCAAGTTCAAATAATAAACGATGTATTGGATTCCCGGCAGCAACAATCACTCTATGTCGTGAGCGGGCAATCTCCACTGTCAAGTCATGCCTGGCTCCAAAAGTATCAAGAATATATGCTGATGAAGGCGGCAATGAACTTAAAAATGCAGAAACCTCATTTCCCGGTATCTGAGGTAAAAATCGCTCGATTGGTAAATCAGAATTACTCTTTATTGATAATGAAGGATGTTGTGACAAATTCATTTTAACCTGGCAAGAATTGCTCCTGCCCACTCTCTGTTTCAATTTCAAGAATTAATATTTCATGAGGATTTAACAAAAACTGATTGTATGAAGTATAAAACTCTTTCCTTTTTACACTTGACAGCAGGATATGAGCATTTTTAGGATCTGCATCACGAACAAAACCGGCAGTTTTTGTTGATCCGGTAAAATTTAAATAAATAACGATCCTTTGCATTTTTCCTTGTAAATCAATTCTTCTCTCAAAAGCCAGAATGCCTGTATCAGATCGATAAAAACTTCGGTATGAGCCTCTCCGAAGTGCTTCTTTTTCTCGCCGTAAAGAAATTAATTTTCGAGTAAAGTTATAAATTGAATCCGGTTCATTACTCTGAGTATTTACATTTCTATGTAAATAATTTGGATGTATCTTTAACCAGGGTTTTTGGGTCGAAAAGCCTGCAAAAGAAGTCTCATTCCATTGCATTGGAGACCGGCATCCATCCCTGCCCTGATATATCGGCCAGTATTTTTTTCCGGGAGGATCCATTATTTCTCTTCGTCCAAGTTGAATATCTCTCATCCCTATTTCTTCCCCATAATACATAAATGGAGTCCCTTTCAACGTCAACAGTAGTGTCATGGCTGCAAGAGCTTGATAATCATCTTCTCCATGGTTTATCCAATGATTTGCTGTTCGGCTGGCAGCCCTGGGTACATCATGATTTGAAAATACTGTGGTCGGTTGAACATCATTCTCATCGAAAATTGAATCTCGATGCGCTGTTTTTTCTTTAATAAAATCTGCACTCCATGGGTAAGAAATTTGTGATCCAAAAAAATCAAAACTGAAAGCTGCGTGAAGTTTATCTCTACCTGCATACATAACCGCCTTATCAATCGGTGTGATGTAAGTTTCACCAACGGCATATCGATCGGGGTATGAATCCAATAATGAACGAAGTTCAGAAAGAAAATCCATCAGCTCCGGCTGGTTAATATCATAAATATGCTCTTGCCGGTCAAATCCTCTAAGGCCATATTTTACGGGATTATTCCGAAACAATGCGTCCTTAAAATAGGCATTAAATACATCCAGCCTGAAACCATCCACTCCTCTTTCCAACCAGAAACGGAAAACATCAAGCTGAGCTTTTCGAAGATAGGGATTTCTCCAATTTACATCCGGTTGTTCTTTTACAAAAGAATGCAAATAATATTGGTGTGTTTTTTCATCATAAGTCCATGCACTGCCTCCAAAACTGGATTGCCAATTATTGGGCACCCCTCCAGATTCGGATGCGTTTCTCCAGATGTACCAATCCCGTTTTGGATTTTCAATACTGGAACATGATTCTTTGAACCACTGATGTTGATCTGAAGTATGGTTCAAAACCATATCCAGGATGATCCTGATACCCTTTTTATGGGCTTCTGAACAAAGATGATCAAAATCTGCCAGATCTCCGTACCTAGGATCAACGGCTGTATGGTCTGCGACATCATACCCAAAATCAGCATCCGGGCTTGGATAAAATGGGGACAACCAGATCGCATCAATTCCAAGTTCTGACAAATAATCCAATTTGGACGATATTCCAGGAATATCACCAAATCCATCCCCGTTTGAATCTAAAAAAGACCTGGGATAAATTTGGTAAATAATACCTTCCTGCCACCATTTGAAAGATCCGGATTCCATAGTCACCTTCGTGTTGAACCTTTTACTTACACTTATAGAACTGTCAAAAATTTCAATCAATGACTGTTATTTCAATATTATTCATTGTAATATTATTTTTGAATTGGGGGAAAACGATCATGTAAATTTTCCAATACCCTCTACACCAGAAAATAAACGAAAATCATGATAGGTATTCTCAAAAACACTTTATTAAAACTGCCAAAGCATTAGGAGCATATTGCTGGATAAATCCTTGCTTATGAACCATCTCCATCATCACTGATGCCCGCCCCTGATCGAACGTCAATAATTTCACCATGGTAATCAACAATAACCTTAAAACCAGACATTCCCAGGTAAGCACGCATGTCTTCAGGAATACCAACCTGGTAAAGCAGCTCAAATTGCTTATCGATGTTTTTAAGCTGGTTTTCAATCATGGCTTTGCTGAAAAGATCCTCAGTCCCCATCATTTTTGCTGCTTGAGAGCTAAGTAAACCTTCGTTTCCCTGAATTTGCTTTTTCATTACCTTTAATATTTCAGAATCAATTTGCTCAGATGGGATATGACGCCGAAAACCATCATCATTTATGATGTATGCGGGTTCTGTCCCGATAAATCCTGCTTCTATAGGGTGATCAAATTCATCAAATACAAGACCAGTAAAAAGTGCTTGACGTGGCATTTATCCTGCTTTCTAGCGCTATAAATTTAAATCAATTTTATTCCTGGTAAAACAATAAAAGAATGACTAACTCACAAAATAATTTCTAATAATGAACATTTACCAATGTTCCGACGGATGAAAAGTTATAAACCCATTCAGCATCTGGAATACTCAAGTTCACACACCCATGACTCATCGGCGTGCCAAAATTACTGTGCCAATAAGTACCATGCACAGCATAACCCGAGTAGAAATACATTGTGAATGGAACATTCGGTAAATAATAACCAGGCCCTGACATATCTGTGTAACGATATTTCACATAAACATAGAACTGACCTGTTACCGTTGGATGCTGCCATGTACCAGTTGAAACGAGGAAAGAATTCACAAGGGTATTTCCGGCATAGGCGTATAACATCTGGTGAGTAAGATCAACATCGATCCAATGTGTTCCATCTCCAGAACCGACACCCGGGTTGGGGGTTGGAGCGACATATTGTGTAGCACCTGGAACAGATGTATCGGTTGGCAAAGGAGTTGGTGAGGCCGCTTCCAGTGAACCAGGATCAAATGTAGCCGACGGAAGCACGACATCAGTCGGGATGGGAGTATACGTCGGTTCAAGTGTACTGGTTGGTGCAAATACAACTGCAGTATCAGTTGGTAAAATCACTGCCGTTGGATCAAGAGAATCAGTAGGAATGGGCGTGTATGTCGGAATTATTTCCGGTGTATTGGTAATTTCTGTTGGTATTGGTGTTGAATATCCGGATGGAGTTACCGTTGACAATCCTGAAGAAACAGATTGTTTGGAAGATTGTATTGCTTCGGTGGGTGCTGCAGTAATCACAGGCTCAATCATTTTCGGGTTCGGCCTGGAAATATTCACTTTTGCAAATGATGGACCATGTTCCCTGTTGGAGGATGCATCTGCATTAATAAACGCCATGACAGGGCTTGGAGTGTAAAACACAGCCCATGCTGTTAATGACGCTAATAAGATCAAAATAACGGTAAAAATGGCGAATCCGGGCTGAAATTTTGCTGAATTATTTTTTGTTAAGTTTGGATTACTTGCGTTATTTTTACCGGATTTCGATCCGGATTTTCCACCGGAACCGCCATCACTTTCCACTTCAATTTTCTGTTCCATCGGAGATTGCTGCTGGGGTGTGAATTGAGCGGTGTTTTTTCCATTTTCTTGTTCGGATGTAACACGTCCTTTTGCCCATTGCAGCCCTTTTTTAGCCCTCTCAGAAGAAGGATTTATTTTCAGGGCTTTTTCAAGGTAAATTATGCTCTCATCAGCCGTAGCCAATGCAGCCATTAACAACCA
>CAZBRI010000196.1:0-6174 GCA_964494055.1 uncultured Anaerolinea sp. | reverse complement strand
GATAGCTTCAGGTGACTGGAGTTCAGACGTGTGCTCTTCCGATCTCAGGCAGGTTTTTACTTCATAACTTTACAAACAGTTAGTAATATTGAAGCTATAATTGCAGCCGAACATGAAAAAAACAGAACTCCCATTGAAGAACAAGCTGTTTATCAAGGGATCAAGTTAAAAGTACTGCATTCACCATTTGGAATTGGATCAATAGAAAATGTTTTTGACAGTGACTCATTCACGCTTGTAAGATCATTGGAAGCTAATCCATTTTTATTTGATATTTACCCTGAGAAACCGATTGCCACCAACAGTATCAATATTCAAACCGGGACACAGAAATTATTTACTGTTACTATTAGTCTATACCCGGTGAATTCTTCAGTGCCTGTTACTTATAAAAGAACTTTCTCTGGTCTGCCAACAGATCCTGTCATCTCATTTATTTTTGATAAGGGGCCAAAAATTTCTTCAAGAATAAAAATTGAATTGAAAGATGACATCAGCGGTGAATATTCCGAGATACATGTTCGAACTTTGGAAATAAAATAAAGCACATGAAAAGTATTCTGTTTTATGAGCATGGCAGCAGCAGTGTTTTAAAATATGGTGATTTCCCCAACCCAGAACCCCGCCCTGGTTTTGTACTGGTTAAATTAAAAGCAGCTGCGCTGAACAGGCTTGATTTGTGGGTCAGGAATGGCTGGCCTGGTTTAAAAATTGATTATCCTCACATCGGCGGTGCTGATGGAGCAGGCGTCATTTCGGCAGTTGGTGAAGGAGTATCCGATTGGCAAATTGGGGATAATGTAGTCATTAATTCCAATTGGGGCTGCGGAGAATGCAGTTACTGTTTATCTGGAAAAGACAACCTGTGCAAGTCATGGCAGCTCCTTGGTGAGACGATCAGAGGTACATTCTGCGAATATATCAATGTGCCTCCAAAACAGTTATACAAACTTCCTGAAGGTTTTGACTTTCACAAAGCTGCAGCAGCCAGCCTTGTTTACCTGACAGCCTGGCATTCATTAATCACCAGGGGAAATCTCAAGGCAGGCGAGACGGTCCTTATTGTTGGGGCGTCTGGAGGGGTCAATACAGCGAGTATCTTGATCTCTAAGTATATCGGTGCGAAAACGATCGTGATCGGCAGCGGCAAGGAAAAACTAAGATCGGCTGAATCTATAGGTGCTGATATTTTGATCGACCGGAATGTTACACCTGAATGGTCAAAAGAAGTGTTTCGGGAAACCGGAAAGCAGGGGGCAGACATTGTCGTGGATAATGTGGGAACAACTTTTGGACAATCGATGAGAGCAGCTGCAAAAGGCGGCCGTATCCTGACAGTTGGTAATACAGGCGGTCCCAAATTTGAGATCGACAACCGGTTTATTTTCGGAAAGAATCTCACTATTATTGGTTCAAGTATGGGTACTTTAAAAGATTTTTGCATTGTAATGGATTTAATTTCCCGGAAAAAACTGGAAGTTGTGCTGGATAAAAGTTATGCCTTGAAAGATACTGCTCAAGCCCAGGATAGACTTGAGCAGGGTGAGCATTTTGGAAAAATTACGCTGGAGATATAAATTGAGTATTTTTAAAAAATATCATTGGTTCGAAATTCTTCTCATTGTTGTCATCATGAGTATCCATTTATATACTGCATTCTCAGCTGCCAGCAATTTTCCATCAAGATGGTTCACACGGGATGATGCATTTTATTATTTTAAAGTAGCTCAAAATATCAGCGAAGGTCATGGCTCTACCTTTGATGGCATTAATTTAACCAATGGTTATCACCCGTTATGGATGGTTATTTGTATCCCTATATTCGCATTTGCCCGTTTTGATCTCATTTTGCCGTTGCGGATATTAATGATTGTGATGGCAGCAATCAGTGCAGGCACTTCTATTTTTCTGTACAGATTATTAAAAAAACCCGCAGGAGAAATTCCGGCGATCCTGGCTGCTTCTTACTGGGCTTTTACTTCATCAATTCATGCCGTCATCACCCAGCAGGGAATGGAAACTGGGATTCTGGCTCTTACAATCGTTTACTTTTTATCTGTGCTGCAGCAGTTAGAGCCAAAACAAGAATTGAGTATTAAAGATCAAGTTTGGCTGGGTTTATCCGCACTGCTTGTTCTCTTCAGCCGCCTGGACACTATTTACCTGGTTGGAATTGCAGGGATATGGCTGCTCTTCAGGCGGACACCCATACGATACCTGCTGCCAATAGATATCTTAATGACATTCTTTATCATAGTGTATGCATGTATTGACCGGGCTTCGTTAAAAATGTATCTTCTCGCTTATGATACATCAGCCATAATAATGGCTGTTTTGATAATTATTTTTCAAACAATATTTTTCTACTTCACCGGTTTATACACTCACCCTAAAAATTTGAAGGTGACTCACTTAGTTGTACTCATCCTGTGCAGCACAACTTTAACTTTTATAGCTTCAACAGGCGTCATTTTATTGATTACGAAATTGACCCCATTGGATCTTCCAAGAGCAGTTATGTTTTATTATTGGCTGGGGATGACGCTAATAACATTAATCTCAAGATTCAGCCTGAGAGCCATTACTACCCGGCAATTCGATATTCAAAAGGAAAAATCACCGTTCACTCGATCTTTTTTTACATCCAAAATTCAACAATATCTAGCTGATATAATAAATTTGGTTAAAAAGGGCTGGATCTTCGGTGGTTTAGCGGGGACAGGTTTATTGATTTACATGGTAATCAACAGGGTGATATTTGGCACATTCATGCCGGTCAGCGGTCAAATTAAAAGATGGTGGGGGTCCATGCCGGATCTCGTCTATGGCGGACCTGCAAAAACGGTCCTGGATGTATTTAGTTTCGATCCAAAATATCATCGCGGCTGGTATTTTATTCTCAATAAAATATACAAACTGGCTCAGATTCTCCGACCCATTAATAAACACCTGGTGATGAATAAGTACTGGATTTTATTATCACTGCTAGGAATAATTATTCTCGGGTTATTCATAACTAACAGGAAAAAGAATATCAGGCGATATATTTTAGCGGGCATCATACCGCTTGGGATCGGGGCTTTCCTGCATGCATTTTTTTATGGGGCATTGGCTTATTCGTCCCTGCAGGATTGGTATTGGGTCCCGGAAATGCTAACCATCCTGATTGTTTTTACCATCGCCATTGGAGAATTGTACGATTTAATACCTGGCAATCGATATAAAACGTTTATTGGAACTCTACTGGCTTCAGTGTATATCCTCAGCCTGATTTTCGGGTACGCCAAAGAATTAATTACACGAATGCCGTATAAAGCCCAGGCAGAAGATAAACCTTATATGGATACACTGCCTATTCTTGAGGGATTCACCCCGAAAGGGGCAATTATAGGGATGACTGGAGGCGGAAATACAGGTTATTTCATTAAAGATCGAACAATCATCAATATGGATGGGTTGATTAATTCCTATCAATATTTTCTGGCCGTTAAAAATAACCAGGGCGGTAAATACCTGGCTGAACGGGGATTAGGCTACATTTTTGCTAACCCGGTCATTATTACAAGCAGTATTCCATACAGGAATCAATTTAAGAAAGAGGAATTGATACCAGTTAAAGGCGCAAAGCTTTATGGAGCAAAACAGTTATCCATTTATAAGCCAAAATAATCTCCATGAATATTTATTTTTTAATTCCTATTAATGGATAATCGATACATGCCTTCAAAGAGCGTAACCTTTATAACCTCATTTGTGTTATCAATCACGATCTGGAATGTATTTCGAATATTCAGTACCCTGCTGAATTGGCAATTTTTAATCAAGGTTGATGGAAAGCCATATTATGTTCTAGGTACTGGTATCTTATGGTCGATCATCGGTCTTCTTTTATTTAGTGCAATCGCTTATAGAATAAAACACGCCCAATTATTTGCCGATCTTGCTGGCTGTATTTATTTCGGATGGTATTGGTGCGATAGACTCCTGGTCCAGTTATTACCTTCACCAAATTCAATTTTCAGTTTATTGTTTTCAAGTGCACTTTTGGTTATATTTTTAGTTATGGTAAATATCCCAGCTTCGAAAGCTTTTTTTCTAAAGGAGCAATAATGAAAGAAATTCAACATCTTGCAGATCTAAGAGAACGGAAAAAATCTGCTCACCTGGGCGGCGGCCAGGACAGGATCGATGCACAGCATAAACGTGGAAAATTGACCGCCCGCGAACGGCTGGATATTTTACTGGATAAAGGTTCCTTCCATGAGATCGACTCTTTTGTCATCCATCGTACACACGATTTTGAGCTGGATAAGCAGCATTATCCCAGTGACAGCGTGGTGACCGGCTGGGGCACGATCGAAGGAAAATTAGTTTATGTATTTTCCCAGGATTTTACAGTGCTCGGTGGATCACTTGGTGAAGTTCATGCCGAAAAAATCGTCAAGATCATGGACATGGCGATGAAGAATGGTTCACCAGTCATCGGATTAAATGATTCAGGCGGCGCAAGGATACAGGAAGGGGTTGTTTCTCTGGCAGGTTATTCAGATATTTTCCTCAGAAACACCCTTGCAAGCGGGGTAATCCCGCAAATTTCAGCGATCATGGGACCATGCGCAGGCGGGGCTGTGTACTCCCCAGCCCTGACTGATTTTATATTCATGGTACGAAATTCTTCTTATATGTTTGTCACAGGTCCGGATGTAGTTAAATCTGTGACCCATGAAGAGGTATCCTTTGAAGACCTGGGCGGTGCAAGCGTTCATTCCGAAAAATCGGGTGTGTGCCAGGTTGCTGCTGACAGTGAAGGAGATACATTATTCCTGATCAGGAAATTGCTTGGCTATTTACCCCAGAACAATATGGAAGACCCGCCATTTGTTAATACCGGTGATGATCCACTCCGGGCAGATGAAAGACTTGATTCGATTATCCCGGAAGACCCGGGGAAACCGTACGACATCAAGGAAGTGTTATTGATGATCGTGGATAACGGCCAGTTTTACGAAATTCACGAAAACTTCGCCACCAACATTGTTGTTGGTTTTGCAAGGCTGGGCGGTCATTCCATCGGAATCGTGGCAAATCAGCCAGCGGTTTTAGCTGGCGTTCTGGATATTGATGCCAGTGAAAAAGCAGCCCGATTTGTTCGATTTTGTGACTCATTTAATATCCCCATCATCACTTTTGAAGATGTACCGGGCTTTATGCCTGGAACATTCCAGGAACATCACGGTATCATCCGTTCTGGTGCAAAATTACTGTATGCATACTGCGAAGCAACAGTACCAAAACTGACTGTGATCACCCGCAAGGCTTACGGCGGGGCTTATTGCGTGATGTCATCCAAACATATCCGGGGTGATGTCAACCTGGCGTGGCCGACAGCTGAGATAGCGGTGATGGGTCCTGACGGGGCAGTGAGTGTTGTATTTAGAAAAGAACTGGAAAAAGCTGCCGATCCGGTTGCAAGGAAAGCTGAACTTGTTGCAGAATACCGGCAAAAATTTGCGAATCCTTTTATTGCGGCAGAACGTGGATATGTGGACGATGTGATCGAGCCAAAAGAAACCCGTTCCCGCCTGATCAATGCGCTTGAGATGCTTCAAAATAAACGAGATGGTAACCCGGCCAAGAAACATGGGAATATTCCGCTCTAGATTATTAAGCCGTTTTTTGATTTTTTCAGAAAACTTATCCAGTCTTTTGAGAGGATAACTAATGTTTAAAAAAGTTCTTGTTGCAAATCGTGGTGAAATCGCTGTTCGAATTATTCGAGCCTGCAGGGAAGCAGGAATTGAAACAGTGGCTGTCTTTTCAGAAGCCGACAGGCAGGCGCTCCATGTTCGTTATGCAGATGAAGCTTATTTATTAGGGCCTGCACCTTCCCGCGAATCTTATTTACGGATCGATAAAATTCTGGATATAGCCCGAAAATCTGGTGCTGACGCAGTACATCCGGGTTATGGATTTTTAGCTGAGCGGGAAGATTTTGCTGAAGCCTGTGCTGATGCCGGCCTGGTTTTTATTGGTCCAAAACCATCTTCAATTGCCGCCATGGGTGACAAAATGACGGCCCGTGAGACAGTCCGGAAGGCGGGGGTGCCTGTTGTACCCGGAACCGAGGATGTTGGAAACCTCACTAATGAAGATCTGTTAAATATCGCACCAAAA
>CAZBRI010000195.1:0-6177 GCA_964494055.1 uncultured Anaerolinea sp. | reverse complement strand
CAGATCCAAAACCCGGGGATGCTGCCTCAGGTACCAGAGATCTGCTTTGGCAGCAGCGAGTCGGACACAGTGAACCCGTGATTGCTGTCCTGCACCCACCCCAATCGTCTGCCCATTCAGAACAAGACATACGGAATTGGACTGAGTATATTTGAGCGTGATCCAGGCGATCAGCATGTCACGTTCAGCTTCTACAGAAATACTCTTTTTTATTGTGACGATATTGGTCAGATCTGCGGCTGTCACCTGGCGTTCATATCGGTTTTGCTCAAAAGTGATCCCAAAAACATCCCTTTGTTCCAATATTCCGGGTTCGTAGGCCGGATCTATTTTCAGAACTACATACTTGCCGCCCTTTTTTTGTTTTAGTATCTCCAGAGCATCGTTGTCATAATCCGGAGCAATTACACCGTCGGATACTTCCCTGGCGATAAGCTTTGCGGCAGATATATCAACCCGCCTTGAAAGAGCAACGAAATCCCCGAACGAAGACATCCGGTCCACCCCGCGTGCCCGTGCGTACGCTTCAGCAAGCGGCGATAGAGGAGCATCATCTGTAAAATAACTCTTCTTAAGAACATCCGGGAGCGGTACTGCTGCTGCAGCCCCGGATGGGCTGACGTGTTTGAATGAGGCAGCAGCTGGCAGGCCGGTAGCAAGCTGAAGTTCACGAACCAGCTGCCAGGCGTTCATGGCATCCAGGAGGTTGATATACCCTGGAGAGCCGCCCAAAACTGAGAAGGGTAAATCACTTCCATTTTTCATCATTACCCTGGCGGGCGACTGCTGTGGGTTTGTGCCGTATCGTAAAGTCAGGGAGGATGTCATTTGATATTCCTCGGTATATATTGTCTATGATCAGATTTCAAAGAATCGCATTTTTTTTTCAGGAAATTCGGTCAGAGTATAAGCTATTTTCCCGTGTTTTCCAGTTATCAATAAGCCAGGCAATTATTCAGGAAAACTTTTGGCGATTAATAATCGAATGAATTTATTTCGAAAAATGGCATGAGAGCAAGAAAGTGATGTGATATTGATAATTCAGCATAAATTCCGCTTGCTTGACATTACCCCATGCTTCAGATAGAATAATCTGGCTAATCTATGGGCCTGTAGCGCAGTTGGGAGCGCGCCTCAATCGCACTGAGGAGGCCAGGGGTTCGAATCCCCTCAGGTCCACTGATTGACATAATTGCAATTGTAATGTAAAATTGCCGTCGCTTAAGGGCCCATAGCGCAGTTGGGAGCGCGTCTCAATGGCATTGAGAAGGTCGAGGGTTCGAATCCCTCTGGGTCCACTATGCTTGGGGCAGGTCATTGACCTGCCCTGGTTTTTTTTAAGTAAAATGTCGATTTATTGTGGTTTGAGGCTTAATAACTAATGCAGGCTGAAGTAAGAATCACAAAAAGCTGAAGTATAATAGTTGTAAAGTTCTGGCAGGAGTAGTAAGTTATCTCGTCAGCGAGTTGGGAAAATAAGGTGAGAGCCCAGCGATGTGCCTAACGGGAGCGCATGTAAACGATCAGTTTGCAAAAACCGAACTCGCCTGGCACCCTTACCGGGAACTGTGCTGGTGAAATAAAGTAGTCAGCGCCGGGGCTGCCCGTTACAGCGAACCAAAGTGGTCAGTGTTATTGCTGGCAAACCGGGTGGTACCGCGGAGATTTCTCTTCGTCCCTGTTGTGGATGAAGGGATTTTTTTATTAACCCCTTCAACAAAACGTCGAAAATAAATTTGTAAACATCAATTCACGCAATATTTTAGAACGAGGTAAGAATGGCAAAAGCTTATAACTACACCGAAATTGAAAAAAAATGGCAGGAGAAGTGGGACACGGATGGTCTTTACAATGCTGATATTGACCATTCGAAACCAAAATTCTATGCACTGACCATGCTGCCCTACCCGAGCGGCGATCTGCACATCGGGCACTGGTTCTCGATCACGCCATCCGATGCACGTGCCAGGTACATGCGAATGAAAGGCTATAACGTGATGTTCCCGATGGGTTTCGACGCATTCGGCCTGCCGGCGGAGAACGCTGCCATCAAGAGCGGTATTCACCCGATGGTGCGGACGCGTGACAACATCGTGCGCATGCGGACACAGATGCGGTCGATGGGTGCGATGTTCGATTGGCGCCGCGAAATGGTATCCTGTGAACCTGAGTATTACAAATGGTCGGAGTGGTTTTTTATTCAGCTCTACAAGCACGGGCTGGCTTACCGGAAATTATCCCCGGTTGATTTCTGCCCGAAGTGCAATACCACGCTGGCACGCGAACAGGTGTGGGGTGATGACCGTCACTGCGAACGCTGCAGCACACCGGTGATCAAGAAAGACCTGTCACAATGGTTTTTCAAGGCTACCAATTACGCGGATGAACTGTTGAGCTTTGAAGGAATTGATTGGCCGGAACGGGTCAAGACCCTGCAGACAAATTGGATCGACCGTTCGGAGGGGGCAAGTGTGACTTTCCATACCGAAGGCGGCGACCCGGTGGAGATCTTTACCACCCGGCCGGATACATTGTTTGGGGCGACCTTCATGGTATTCTCGCCTGAGCACCCGCTGGTGGAAAAGATCACAACTGCTGAAAATAAACAGGCGGTTGCTGAGTATAAGATCGAGGCTGGCAGGCAGTCAGAAATTCAGCGGGGAGCGGTGGATAAGGAGAAGACCGGCGTCTTTACCGGTGCTTACGCCATCAACCCGGTCAACCAGGCACGGATCCCGATCTGGATTGCGGATTACGTGATGATGAGCTACGGGACCGGTGCGATCATGGCTGTTCCTGCGCATGACGAACGTGATTTCGCTTTCGCACGAAAATTTAAGCTGCAGATTATTCCGGTCTTTATGGCCAGGGGCGGCTCAATGCCGGATGGCGAAACAATGGAAGCAGCCTTTATTTCGGACGGCGTCATGATCAATTCAGCAGCGTTCGATGGAACCAGTGTTTCGACAGATAAGGGCCGCAAGAACCCCGCAATAGCGGCGATGATCGATTGGCTGGAAAAGAAAGGCATCGGGAAGGAAACTGTCAATTACCGGTACCGCGATTGGCTGATCAGCCGTCAGCGTTACTGGGGGGCACCAATCCCGATGATCTACTGCGAAAAAGACGGGTGGAACCCGGTGCCGGATGATCAGCTGCCGGTAACACTGCCCGAGGATGTGGAATGGAAGCCGACCGGGGAAAGTCCGTTGAAACTGCATCCCACATGGTCGAAGACGACCTGTCCGGTATGTGCTGGTCCAGCCACGCGCGAGACTGATACGATGGATACATTTATGTGTTCATCGTGGTATCACCTGCGTTATTTGAGCCCGCATTTTGACCAGGGACCTTTTGACCCTAAGGAATATGACTACTGGATGCCGGTAGATACCTATACGGGCGGGATCGAGCATGCAACCATGCACCTGCTGTATACGCGCTTCTTCCACAAGGCGCTGAGGGACATCGGGATCACCAAAGGCAATGAACCGATGGCGCAGCTGCGAAATCAGGGCATGGTGCTCGGTGAAGACGGCGAGAAAATGTCGAAGAGCCGCGGGAACGTGATCGCCCCGGATATGCTGGTGGGCCGGTACGGTGCTGATACCGTGCGCGCCTACCTGATGTTCTTTGCGCGCTGGGAAATGGGCGCACCCTGGGACAGCAAGGGAATTGAAGGCTCAGCACGCTGGATAAGGAGGACGTGGACTCTCTTTACAGACGACCCCAGCGGCGGTGACGGCAAGGCAGCTCCCGAAACTCTGCGTGCGCTGCGGCGTAAGGCTCATCAGACCTTGAGACGGGTGACGCGAAATTACGAACAATTCGAGTTCAACACGATCGTGTCGTCGTTGATGGAAATGCTGAACGAAATGTACCGGGTGCGGGAGCTGGGGGCTGCCGGTACAAAGGAATGGAAGGAAGCGCAGGAGCTGTACCTGAAAATGATGGCACCAATCACCCCGCACATTTCGGAAGAGCTGTGGGCTGAGATCGGTAAGAAATACAGCATTCACACACAGACATGGCCGAAAGTAGATGAGGAAGCTGCCAGGGATGATGAAGTCTCAATCGGGGTGCAGGTGAACGGGAAGATACGCGACCGGATCACGGTGGCAGCTGATGCAGATGATGAAACTGTCAGAGCTTTGGCGATGGCAACTGAGGGCGTGATCAAGAGCCTGGAAGGACGCGAGCCCAAGAAGGTGATCATCGTCAAGGGTAAACTGGTCAGCATCGTCTTGTAGAAACAGGCTGCAGAAATATCGTATAAAGAAGAGGTCCCGCCTGTGATGGGGGACCTCTTTGTTTTATCCGGTTGGTGTTATGGGTGTTTCAGTTGGTGGGGGAGCCGTGTTGGACGGCTCGGGTGTATTTGATGGGGCGGTGGTCGCGGAAGGAGGGGCAGCGGTTGTAGGGGTTGTAGGGGTTTTGCTGGCAGCTACCGGCGAGGTGGGTGTTGATGAAGGGTGAGTTGTGGCTGTGGCAGGTGTTCCTGTCCGGGTGGGTGTGACAGTCATAGTCAGGTCACTATTCACAGTTATGATAAGGTAAACCGACATGCCAAAGGATGTACCGGCTTCGTTGGCAAGCTTCCAGTAGCCGGTATGGTCGCCGGATTTATCGGGTGCAACCATGCTGACTGTTACATTGATACTTTGAAGTGGTGCAACAGCCTGGCTGATCTTTGTTTTCACGCCGCTCATGGCTTCGCCGCCGGCGAAGTTGATGGTGTAATTTGTTGTCCAGGTACAGGTGCCGATATTCTTGATCGACCAGGTCTTGTCGAATTCGGTTCCGGGGGACATGACTGTTCTATCGGGGATGGTGACATCGGAGACATAAATGGAGTTATCGCAGGTATTGAGAGGTGCGGAGGTGTTTGCGGGAGCTCCCAGTGTGGCAGTCGGCGGGGTAGTGGGGGTGGTGGAGGGGGCGGAAGTCTCCGTCGGCTGAGGTGTGGCGGTGTTTAGCGCGCTGCGGGCAGCGACAGTTTGGGCAGCAGCGGTGTAGATGCCGGCGACGACTTCGGTGGGGTTGGCGGTTGCGGCGGGTCCGCAGGCATTTAGCAGCAGGGGCGCTATAACTGTCAACGGGATGATCCATTTTTGTTTTGTAGTCATTGTTTTTTTGTTCCTTTTGGTAATAGTGCAATTGTACCTGTAGTAATTTTTCCTTTTGGATGTTAATTGCTGAATGGGGATACCTTCCTTATACCACACCTTTGTTAAGAATTTGTTATTTTTGTGTGAAGGTGTTGGCCAGGCAGCCTTCCGGTGATGGAGAGTTTGGAAGGAAAGTTCTTATGAAGAAACGCCTGCTTATTTGTGGGCAGGCGTTTCTGGAATGGCAGCGAAGCCTGGAAATGGTTATTATTGCATGAGGCGGGCGGCACGGCGGCCGATCTCGACGGCGAAGTTAGTGCCGCGATCCCAGGGGTAGACCTGGCTCATGGAGGCGAAGAAGAGGCCATCGATAGGGGTCTCGATGGACGGGATATTCTTTGAGTGATTGACGAGGGGGACGGGTTGTGCATAAGCCGTACGGTAAAGCCAGGTCTTGTTAATCCAGTCCATTTCGAAATCGGGGTTGAATTTTTTCAGGCTGGGTGCGAATCTTTCGAGCAGTTCTTCCTTTGTCAGCGTGAAGAATTCGTGATCGGGTTCGAGGTAATCGCCGATGTAGAGGATATGCTCGCCGTTGAAATTTTCGGGGGAGACGTAATTGGTATGTTCGACGAGGGCCAGGAAGGGGAATCCTGCGCTTTTAGGAATGCTGTACCAGTAATAGCCTTCGCGTGAGAGTTGATGTTTGAGTGAGAGGGTGAGGACTACTGCGCCCATGGATTTGAGATCGAGCAGGCCTTTCAGGTAGGTCTTCGGGAGGGTGGGAACCATGGCTGCAGCGGCGGCGGGGGATAGTGTGACGAGGACCTTATCAGCTGTTTGGGTGCCGGCTGAAGTGGTGAGCTCGATTTTTCCGGTTTCTGAGCTTCGCTGGATGCTGGAGACGGGGGTGGAGAGCTTAATCTCGACACCGGCGGCGCGAAGTTTATCGGCGAATTGATCGGCGAAGGCCTGGAAGCCGCCTTCGAAGGTGCCGAGGCGGGTGGTGCGGGCGTGGAGATCGGAAGAGCGTCGTGTAGGGAAAGAGTGGTCAGAGCCGTGGAGGTAT
>CAZBRI010000194.1:0-6191 GCA_964494055.1 uncultured Anaerolinea sp. | reverse complement strand
GTACAGTTTGTTGCAGCCATACATGGTGTGCGGGGTGTTATATTCGTCCTCTTTTACCACCACCGCGGCCTGCTTGGCGGCCAGGTTTGGAAACCCGTAAGCTGCGATCGAACTCGGGAAAATAAACTTGACCGGTTTTTTATATTTTTCAGAGCGGTAGGCAGCCATCATCAGCAGCTGCATGGTCCCTTCAACATTGATGCGGTGCGCTTCTTCGGTAGCCACCTCTGCCTTGGATGAAAGCGAGGCTGCCAGGTGATAGATGATGTCAAAGTCGTAATCGTAGAACTGCTTGATCCTGTTGACCAGGTCCCCCTGTAAATGTTCTGATGATTGTGTTCGTATGGCTTCCGGCAGCGGGGCGAGATCTGCTGTGACTACCCTGTAATTTCCATGACCCGCCAAATACTGGATCAAGGCCTGCCCGATCTCACCACATGCACCAGTAACAAGCACGACTTTTTCACTCATCAATATTCTCCTTGTGCTAGAATGGAGTTCAGTAAATACCAATAATAAAGAGATTGTACAGTACACTTTGAAAAAAAGAACTGTATCATTTATCCTGATTTTCCCTGATGGTTGTATACACGGGCATAAAAATTACACATATGCGGTCCATCTCCATTCTTCTTTCTGCCAGCCTGTTCCTTTCGGCCTGTATGGTTAATATGAAGGACCTTCAATCCGTCAGCACGGAAGACATTACCAACCTTTCACCTGCCCCTGCGGTGGAAAGCACCCCATCTCCTACGATCATTTGGTTCCCGGCGACTTCCACATTCACGCCTTTCCCCACTTCCGAAGCAACTGCCACCATTCTGCCGTTCCCGGGCATGGGGAAGCAGATCTTCCTGGATGATTTCAGCCGTGCCGAAGACTGGTCCTCGGCGGGGACGGAAAGCACCGGGAGCAACAACCTGATCATCAACCGGAACCGGCTGACCCTTGCCATCAACCAATCGCCTGCCAGGCTGATGAGCATCAACACCCGGGCCGAGGCCTCCTTTACAGATTTTTACGCGGAAATGACCGTATCTGCCAGCCGCTGTACCGGTGATGATACCTACGGGATACTATTCCGCTCGGCAGCTGAGAACAACACCTACAGGTTTATGGTCAACTGCAAAGGAATGGTCAGCGCTGATCATTTTGCATCCGGCAGTATTTCTCTCCTGCAAAAATGGGTCCCAAGCGGGGATGCCCCGCCGGCAGCACCCGGCTTTGTCAAAATGGCGGTCTGGGCTGCAGGTGCCGAAATGCGCTTTTACCTGAATGATCACTTTCAGTTCTCCGTTACAAACAATTACCTACGGAGAGGCAGCGTGGGTGTTTTTGCAAATTCACTCAGCCCGGATGGGATGAATATCAGTTTTTCCGATCTTTCTGTAAATAGTGTGGATTATGTTTCACCAACCCCCACCATCACCCCCACCAAAACACATTATCCAACCAGCACGCACAGACCAACCCCGTGATTTATGTTGAAATTGAACACGACGGACCAGACATATGCGTAACAAATTAAATGACCTCGATCCAAAAACCTGGCTGAAATTCCAGAAATCATGGTTCATCCACAACCCGCCGCCGCGCAAGAAAGGCGTGCTGCGTCACCCTGCCAAATTTCCCGAAACGATGGCACAGGAGTTCATCGAGTTTTTCACAAAAGCCGGTGAAACGATCCTGGACCCGATGGCCGGAACCGGTTCCAGCCTGGCAGCTGCACTGCGCTGCGGGAGAAATTCTTACGGGATAGAGCTCAACCCTCAGTATGCACAAATCGCCAAACAGGTGGTTGAAGAAGAGAAGATCAATCTCGGGGAGGCTGCCCACGGTCTGCATGCTGAAGTGATACAGGGAGACGCGGGCCGGGCCCTGGAATACAATCTTCCAACCGTGGACTATGTCCTCACATCACCGCCATACTGGGATATGCTGCATGTGCACGGTTCGATCAACCAGAAGAAACGCAGGGAATCCGGCGGGCTGGATATCGTTTATTCTGATGATCCGCAGGATGTGGGGAGTTTCCATGAATACGAACCGTTCCTGGAAACACTGACATCCATCTACGCCGGGTTAAAACCGCTGCTGCGTGAAAAAGCCTACCTGACCATCATCGTCAAAAATGTAAAAAAGGGAGGGAAGATCTACCCGCTTGCCTGGGACCTGGCACGCGAACTGGGCAAGATCTACACATTGAAGGATGAAAAGATCTGGCTGCAGGATAATCAGCCGATCGCGCCGTTCGGGCTGGGCAGCGCCTGGGTCAGCAACACCTTCCATCATTACTGCCTGCAGTTCCGGAATGATTAACTAACCGGGATCCGTTTCCATTGCATTGGGGAATTCACCTGTCATGATATCCGAACCTGACATCATCCGCATCCCGTACACACCGGACCTGACCGAAAGCGGCATCGCCTTCGCAAAACGCTGGCTGTGCGATGGACACGCTTCACCCGCTGCCTCCATCTCAGCACAGATGCGGAAACAGGTATGCCTGACCGCCGTGGAGTTATCCTTCCGGCGTTACTTAACTGAAAACACTATCCCATTTGAGGTGAAAAACCTTCTGCCCTTCAGTGACCCCGGTCAGTTTAATGTGAGCCTGGGCGGTCACCGCTGCATCATCAACCAGCAGCTGGTGCAGCGCCGGAATCTGATCTCGGACCTGAGGAATGACCCGCAAAAGCTGCTGGCTGAGCCGGTTTATATTTTAGAGGAAGAGCTGCCCTCCGCCGACCGGTACGGGAAGGAGATCCTGGTCTTTTGTACCCTGTTCGCCCTGACAGCGCAAACCAGGGATGATCAGCAAAAAGCTGAGAAAGCCGGACAGCCGGCCTGTTTGATTTACCCTTTCAACCCGGATCCCGGGCAAAAGATCATTCGAGGTACACCAGCCAGCCTGCTGCTGAAAAGCGAATCTGAAACCCCGGTCGAGGTGGAAATCGGCGGGCTGGATGTCAGCCGGAAGTTTTCAAGTGAAAAGATCCTTCTGCCAGCATTGAAAAGCCGGCAGTCAATCAATGTTTATTCTGATCTCTCTTACATACAAATCCTCGCCAAACCGGCGGCCCGTATTGCCTTGAAAGCCGGTGTCAAACAGGATGCATTTATCATCCATCCGGAAGAGTGGCATAACATTTGGATTTACGGACTGGAGACCTGGCTGCCCGGTTTCATGCTGCAGGATGAATTCCGCCGGAAATCCGCTGCCACTTATCACCCATCCCGGCTCTTCCAGGCTGATAATCCTGGTCAAAAACGATTATCCCTGGCTTGCCGCGAACTTCATCCGCTTGGAAAATTATTCGAACAGGTCAAGAATTGGAAAAACGGCGGGAAAATCTGGTAAACTCCTTCTTTGTGAAAAATTTCCCATCTTCTTGGAGCAAATATGTCAACATTCATTATCATTCATTCCATTAACCGCTGGCTGGCATCGTTATCCGCCCTGGCACTGGTTATCATGCTGTTTGCCGGGTGGCTGCAAAAAAAACCCTTTGATAAAAAAACAGCCATTTTGACTTCTGCCTTTACCGGATTTATGGATCTGCAGATGCTGCTGGGGTTGATCCTGCTGGTCTTAAATATGACCATCAAAGGCAGTGTTGAGCAGGATGATATTGAACACGCAACAACCATGTTCCTGGCTGTCATCGCAGCTCACCTGACCGGATTATGGAAAAAGAAGGAAGACAGCATTCGCACCCGCAACACCCTGTTCGCAGTGCTGGCATCCATCATCCTGATCCTGCTGGGTGTCGGGCGGCTGGGTATGGATAAATGGATCCATATCACCGGTTTATTCTAAACCTGGCAGCTGTTACTTTTACGGTTTATTTTGAATAGACAATTGGATCATTGAAATAATTTTATTCTTTCAATGATCTGGACCATCCCCCGCCCCTCCAAAAAAAAGGGGAAAAAGACTTTTTGTGGTTTTTTGCGCCAAAACCGGGCGCAAAAAACCACCTGCGGGGAAACCGGAAACCTCAAATAATCAACATATTTCAAACTTATAAATGACACTAAACTGAAATTATTAAAGTATTACAGACGGAGAACTAATGGCAAAACCTGAGAAAACCCCTGATCCGCACAAGATCGATTTCAAGAAGATCATGCCGGTACTGGTCATCATCCTGGTGGACCTGCTCGGATTATCGATCATCGTGCCGCTGATGCCGCTTTATGCTGCCCGCTTTGGTGCCAATGCATTTGTAATCGGTCTGCTGGGTTCCACCTACCCGTTCATGCAGTTCATCGGCGCGCCAGTCCTGGGCAGGCTTTCGGATCGGTTTGGACGCCGGCCGATCCTGCTGGTCAGCCAGGTGGGTACCTTTTTGGGGTTCATCCTGCTGGGTTTTGCGAATGCCCTGCCGCTGCTTTTCATTTCACGCATCATTGACGGCATCTCCGGGGCCAATATATCAACCGCCCAGGCTGTGATCACCGATCTGACCACTGAAGAGAACCGGACACAGGGTTTAGGCCTGATCGGTGCCGCATTTGGCATGGGCTTTATCCTGGGTCCGATCATTGCCTTCACCGTCCTGATCCTGACGAAGGATAATTACCAGGCGGTGGCTTTCACCGCCGCCATTTTCTCGCTGGCTTCCCTACTGCTGACATTCTTCTGGCTGCCGGAAAGCCGCGACCCGCAGAATATCAGCAAGGGACATCGCTCCCCGTTCTCCTTCCAGGCCATGCGTGAATCCCTTGGAAAACCTGCCATCGGCATCCTGCTGGTCCTGATGTTCACACAGCAGCTGGCCTTCGGCGGTTATGAGCAGATGTTCTCGCTCTTTGCACTGAACCGCCTGGGGATGGGTGCCCGTGACACCTCCGGTTTATTTGTGCTGGCCGGCCTGTTTATCGTGGTGGTTCAAGCTGGATTTATCGGTAAGTGGAGCAAAAAGAACGGCGACCGCTGGCTGGTCATGATGGGTCTTTCCACCCTGGCTGTCGGCCTGATCCTGACCGCCCTGACCCCGCAAATTCCTGTTCCCTGGTACAACCAGGCAAAAATTACGGGCGAAATGCAGGGAATGGCACACACACAAATCATCAACGTAACTTTACCGCCCGAAAGCCAGAAAGGCTGGCCCGGCATCACATGGGTGCTGCTCGCATCCTTCCCGGCAGCCCTGGGAGGCGCCATCCTGCACCCGGCCATCAACAGCCTGATCACCAAATCCACCAGCAAAGATGAAGTAGGCAGCATCCTGGGCGTGTCTGCCGGATTTTACAGCGCGGCGAATGCCATCACCCCCTTATTTTTCGGGTCACTTTTCCAGTGGTTCGGCGCGCCGGTGCCATTTATGATCGGCGGTCTGCTGCTGGCGGTACTGTGGTTTATCGCCACTCGGACCATCAAAGAACCTGCCCGGACATAATTACCGGCAGCCGAACAAACCATCTTTGATGCCATGATCATTATCATCAACGGATCGCTTGGGGTTGGAAAAACCAGCACGGGTGATGAACTCACCTGGATGTTTGATAAAGCCATTCACCTGGATGGGGATTCCGTCGGGAATGTACATCCGTTTAATGTCTCTGACCCGGGCCGTATCGATCATCTTTACCGGTCATTAGCCCTGCTGATAGGTTTTCACCAGGCAAACGGTTATTCCAACTTTGTGATCAATTACGTTTTCGAAAGTGCGGACTCGCTGAGAGAACTGGTCCGGCTGCTGCAGCCGCTGGACAGGCAAATTCACACTTACTGGCTGACCTGTGACCCGCAAGTACAGGCCGGCCGTATCCGCAGACGGAGACGCGATCAATTGGAGTGGGAACTCAACCGTGCGCTTGAACTTAAAAAAATCCAGGCCGAAGCTTCCCGGCAGGGCTATATCGGGAAGAATCTGGATACGACAGGCCTGACCGCGGTGGAAAGTGCTGAGAAAATCTGGAAGGATGTTTTTGAGCAAAACCGGTAATCACAATTCACAAAATCACGCTTGAGTAGTAACTCAATCAATAAAAAACAATCGCCGGAAAACTGGCGGTTGTTTTTTATCTTAACCCAACAATAATTCTGTCAGCATGGGGGTGTTCAGAAGAATCTCATCCGCGCCGCGCCGGCGCAGCTCAGCTTCTTCTCCAAAGCCGCACAGGACCCCGACTGTCTGGCAGCCTGCCGCCCGTCCGGCACGGATATCTACAGTCGTGTCCCC
>CAZBRI010000193.1:0-6196 GCA_964494055.1 uncultured Anaerolinea sp. | reverse complement strand
CGGCGATTATGATTATGAAGAATGGGATGCAAATGGTGAGAATGCATATGATACCAATTGCTATTGGGATGCCGGTCCGCACAGCATTGGAGATGAAGACAGCCTGGATGATGACTATAGCGGAGACATCGATGCTGTAAAGGCTCATGACTATGCAAAGCAGGCCTTTTTTTTCTATCATGATACTTTTGGGCGTGAAACAGAAAATTTTGGAGGTCAGATTGAAGTTGGTATCCATGCCAATGTGGACAATGCTTTATGGAGAGGTAATTGTGATATCGCAGAGTTTGCAAACGGCTGGGTTGGTTACGATGTGATGGTGCACGAATTTGGACATGGAATTATTGCCCACTCAACCATGCTTAAAGGTTTTGACAATCCGGGGGCGTTGAATGAAAGCTTTGCGGACATCATGGGTGTTTATGCGGATTCTGGAGATTGGTTGGTAGGTGAGGACCGCACCAATGGACAGGGAGCTATCCGCGACCTGAGTAATCCGCCCAGGAATAAAATGACAGATTACAAGTATGATGCCAATGATAATGGAGGCGTCCATGCCAACAGTACAATTATCAGTAAAGCAGCATATTTGCTTGGTTGTGACAATGCAAACGATATGAAATGCGGATTTCACAACGGCTGGGAAGTTTCGCCAATCGGCCTGAATAAGACTGCCGTACTTTTTTACCAGACTTTTACTTCTGTCTTGCCAAGTGATGCAAATTTTTATAACGCCGCCGCCATCACCACTAAAATGGCTGAAATCTGGGCAGCAAATGGAACAGCTGGTTTTACGAAGGATGATGCCTGCCAGGTCCGCAACGCGTTTGCTGCAATCGGCCTGCTTGCAGGGGATTTTGGTTGTGATGGTACGATTGACAATGCTTTTGACACGGATGGTGACTACATACCAGACAAAGATGACAATTGCCCGAAAGCTAAAAATCCAATTCAATTTGATACCGACCATGATGGTAAGGGAAATGCCTGTGATGATGATGACGATAATGATCATTTCAAAGATAATGTAGATAACTGCAGTCTTATACCCAACCCGACCCAAAAGGATGTCGATCATGACGGGATTGGGGATGCCTGCGATGACTCGGACGGTGATGGAATACGAGACGATACGGATAACTGCATAAATGTTAAAAATCCATCTCAAATAGATACGGATGGGGATAAACAGGGGGATGCCTGCGACGATGATTATGATGGAGACGGTGTCCAAAACGAACGTGATAATTGTGCCTACGACAGCAACCCTGACCAAAAAGATACGGATCATGACGGTGAAGGCGATGTCTGTGATACCGATTCGGATATGGATGGCATAAGCAATGATCACGATAACTGCCCTTTTACCCCGAATCCCGGGCAGGAGAATTCTGATGGCGATGGGGCTGGGGATGCCTGCGACCCGACACCGATTTGCAAAGATGTGGAAGCATGGAGCACTGGTTACCAGATTGGGGAAGAGTTCATTTTTCCTCAGCCCCTGGCAAACCCGCTGGCCTGCACTCCTGAGTCTGTTACCCCATCCATCGAATTAAAACCCGGCATCAAAATCGATGGTGTTTCGCAAAATGTTGATATTTCCGGTAATCCGGGCGGCCATATCATATTGCCCTTACCTGATTGCCAGCCGGATCAGGATGGCTGGTTTTCACCCGACAGGCGGGCTTTGTTTACCCTGGAAGGATTGGGACACGGCGTAATGTTTAGGATCGTAGACAGTGATGGTAACCGCCAGGGAAAAGAAACCAGGGTTTCCAATACGGCTCAGAACAGTATGGACGCCCCGGTACAGGTTCTTATTCAACCCCTGGCCGGTCAGCATGATTTTCTTGACCTATTATTCCCGGCCGATTTTCCCCCTGGAAATAAACTCAGCTTTGGCACCCGGTTCATTTGCGGTCCAAAAGTCGACCTGACGAACCTGATGATTATGCCTGCCGCAGCAGCGGTGATCAACACTGCTGAACCGGTATTAAAGACTGCAACTGCGGCGGTCACACCTTCTGCCTCTTTCACACCTGTGCCGGCTGGTGCCTGCACATGGACGGCGGCTATCAATATATTCGTCCGTCAGGGTCCCGGGTCCAGCTCGTATACCGATGTCTGGAGTTTCACCCCGGGCCAGTCTGCCCCGGTCGTTGGTCAAAGCCCGGATGGTTTCTGGTGGGTAGTGGAAACGCCTGCTGGAAATGGATATGTACCGAAAGCACCTCGTTTTGGCAGTTCTGCCGGGATGTGTGATGGGTTAAAAACTTTTGACCCGCCCCCAACAATTACACCAACTCCCGGTTTGCTGGTGCCGGTACCTGCCGTTTTGCCACAGTGTAATGACAGGATCGATAATGACGGTGATGGCCGTATCGACATGGATGATTCCCAGTGCCGTAACAAAAATGACAATAATGAGGCAGTGCCATAATCACCTGTTAATGTTCACAAATTCACATCTGATTAGTTACGTTTTTAGTTAAATCAAAGCGAGTTCTACCGGGTTGATAACAAACACTGAGTAGAACTCGTTTTATTTTTTCCTTACTATTATCTATTCTGAATTCAGGCTTTCAACCCTGCAAAAAATTCCTTCATCCTTGCAATTCCATCTTCAAGGATTGGCATGGAAGTTGCATATGCCAGCCTGAGGTAACCTTCGCCGGCCGCTCCAAAATCGGTACCGGATAATACAGCTACGCCGGCTTCATCCAGCAAACGGTGTGAAATCTCGGATGAGGTCAGCCCGAAGGATTTGATATTCGGGAAGACATAGAATGCACCCCGCGGGGTTAATGTATGAACGCCTGGGATTTCATTGATGAGCTGAACCACCCTGTCACGCCGGGCTTGATACTCTTCCACCATGCTGCCAATTACTTCCTGCGGACCGGTAAGGGCCTCCATGCCGGCGAACTGCGTGAAACCGGCAGTGCATCCGGCAGAGTGTGTCATTAACAGCTCAAGACGTTCCGCCAGGGCAGCCGGCGCGATCATAAAGCCTAGCCGCCAGCCCGGCATGGCAAATGTCTTTGAAAAGCCATCAACGATCACGGTCCGCTCTTCCATGCCGGCAATCGATGAAATATAAGGTACCTGCTGCCCGTCAAATACCAGGCGGGCATAGATCTCATCTGTCAAGACCCAGGCATTGTGCTGCATGGCTTTTTTTGCAATATGTTCCAGGTCAGCCCGGGGTATCACGCCCCCGGTCGGGTTGGATGGGGAATTGAGAATGATCAGTTTTGTCCGATCAGAGATCCGTGCATCAAATACATCCAGGTCAAATGAAAAACCGCTTTCTTCTTTAAGCGGGATGGGAACCGGTACTCCGCCTGTGACCTTTATAACAGCTGAATAAGTCGGGAAGCCCGGGTCCGGGTAAATGACTTCATCTCCAGGGGAGACCAGTGCAAGGGGCGGAAAGAACAGACCGGGCTTGGTCCCCGGTGAGACGACCACCTGCTGCGGGGTAATGTGTATCCCGCGCTGCCTGCCGGAATAGTCTGCGATGATCTCCCGAAAGCGCATGATACCTGCAGATGCGACATACTTTGTTTGGCCATCCAGGATTGCATTAATCCCTGCATCCCGCACGTTATCAGGCGTGTTGAAATCCGGCTGCCCCAGCTCCAGGTGGATGATCTTTCGTCCCTGCCCTTCCAATGCCTGTGCACGTGCCAGGACCGCATAGGCACCCTCAGCTTCCAAAGTGTTAACCCGATCGGTAAACATTTTAGAGCTTCGGCAGCATGATGGATTGCTGCTTTTGATATTTGCCTTTTTTATCGGCATAAGATGTGTCGCAGACTTCATCACCTTCAAAGAACAATACCTGGGCCAGGCCTTCATTGGCATATATTTTGGCGGGCAGCGGGGTGGTGTTGGAAATTTCCAGAGTCACATAACCTTCCCATTCAGGCTCGAATGGCGTGACGTTGACGATAATGCCGCAGCGGGCGTAAGTGGATTTTCCCAGGCAGATTGTGAGGACCCCGCGCGGGATTCGGAAGTATTCGATCGAGCGGGCAAGCGCGAAAGAGTTAGGAGGAACAATACACACATCACCTACGAAATCAACCATGCTTTTTGGATCAAAATGCTTGGGGTCAACGATAGCCCCGAACACGTTGGTAAAGATCTTAAATTCATCGGCAACGCGCAGATCATACCCATAGGAAGAAACCCCGTAAGAAATGACCCCTGTCCGTTCCTGTGTATCAACGTAAGGTTCGATCATCTTGTGTTCCTTTGCCATTTTGCGAATCCAATGATCAGGTTTCAGTCCCATGTTTTACTCCTTGTTTTTCATCAAACTTAACTGCGCGGTTGAATTAGTCTAAATAATAAATTAATTACCAAAAATTATTATTCTATTTTACCAATTGTATTCAAAAATGACTGCCAACCGGTAATTTTTTTATTTCAGGAAAAGGGTTAACGAAAAATGAAACGTACAAATGTTAATTTTCCATCCTGCACCTGCACAATTTTTTCCTGCAGCTGCCCATTGTAGTTCAGGGTCAGCCGGTATGTCCCTTCAGCCAGGCCGCTTGCAGAAAAGTTCTCATCGTACAAATCATCAGCATTGACCGGTTGATATTCATTGTACTCATAGACAGTCAGCGAAGTGACCGGAATTACATTGAGAACACCATCCTGTATACGCTGAACATTGATTAATCCTTTGAGCCTGTTTCCCCTTTTATCCTGTATCACGCCTGCGATAACACCGGTGCCAGGCTCAGGCTTCAGCCAAAGTTCCGGGTTGCGATTGGACCGGTAATTATTGCGCAGTTCTCTAACCTCAAAATGAAGGTGACTGCCGATCGCTGTGCCTGTTGCGCCCACCTGCCCGATAACATCTCCGGCCCGAACCTGCTGCCCTTTCACCACATCTATCTTAAACAAATGGGCGTAAAGTGTAAAAAAAGGAATGGAAAAACCCGGTAGTTGGTGTTCGATGACAATCACATTTCCATAATAAGCCGGCACCCAGGCCAGCATATCCTGCTTATCATTTGCGGCATAAATTACTTTTCCATCCAGGGCTGCCAGAACAGGTGTGCCCTGCTTGTTTGGGAATTCCACCCCGTGATGCGGCTCCCTCTGCTGCTGCTGTGTCGTACCGTAACGATAGGTATAGTCAACAGTAGCATTATTTCCTGCGCCGATCGGCCGCTGAAACAGGAAATGACCATCCAGCAAACAGTATGGCTCGTCGGCAGAACAAAACTGATCCTGCCCGGGTACGGCTGAATTGATGGCAGCTGCCGTCGCACTGAACATCGCTTGAACCGCAGGTGCGTCAGCTGTTTCTGTCAGCTGCAAGACCTGCATTGTCTGTGTGGCGGGGATGCGGGCTGTCATCGTAGCTGCTGCTTTTGCACATGGCTGGCAGCTCTTCAGCGTGCTGGTGATACTCGCAGACGCCTGTTTGGTTGGGATCAGCCTGCCTGGTGTTGACGGCAGAGCTGAAACAACCGCTGTTGTCAACGCCGTGGCAGCCGGCAAGACTGACACTGCCTGGGCTTTGATGGACTGACAGGACACAATGCCAAAAATCAAGAAAGTAATAACGGTCAGCTTACGGATCAAAACTTGAACCCCGCCCTGTTCTCAAGTGTCTTCCTGATTTCCTTTTCCACATTATCTGCGGCAGCTTCCAGCTCTTTCAATTGGGTAAGCAGCTCAAAACCGGCTTCTTTCTCGGAAAGGCTGTTGACATTAATCCGCACATTGGTGGCTGCTCCTGTCAGCGCAGCCCTGCCCATGGCTGCCCCGGATGCCCCATCGCTGACAGCGTTCAGATTTCCATTCGCGCACACCAGGCTTGCGAGTTCGATTACACGAAAAGCCTTTCGCGCCACTTCCAGTGGAATACGGGCTGCTTCCAGTGTTGCATTTTCGATCATTTTCAAACGCTGAACCTGCTGTTCATTAGTTTCTTTTGGAAGTTTGAAAGCCTCCATCACTTTATCGAAGGCCGCAGCGTCGCGGGATACGTCCAGTGTCAGTTCAGCCCGTAGATTTTCTGATTCAGCCAGTATCTCCTTCATCATTCCTTCAACTTCAGCGTATTTTTTCTTCCCGATCGTCAAACCGGAAACCATCGATACCAGGCCGGCACCCATGGCACCCGCATAAGCAGCTGCTGAACCCCCGCCGGGCGCAGGCATTGCTGCGG
>CAZBRI010000192.1:0-6204 GCA_964494055.1 uncultured Anaerolinea sp. | reverse complement strand
GATCTCCACGGCTCTGAACACTCTTTCCCTACACGACGCTCTTCCGATCTCACTATCTGATTGCAATCTTCCTGTTCAAAAAGTTGAAGTTCCTAAAGACCCAGGAAGTATGAACATTAAAACCACACCTGTAATTACATCGATAAATGTGGAGAATAACTGTAATATCAGGATAAATTATATTGATGATGTGACATATTCAGGCGCTACTGTTTACTTGAAAAGACAAATTGGTGAAGGAAACAAATTTAATTCTGTTCAAGTAGCGATTGTTCATGGCGCTGTACCCGCCAGTTTTTTAGAAGAAGGACTTTCTTCCGGAACATATACCTACCTTGTGGGATATTTTGATAACTCGGGTTTTTATGATGGTAAAAACAGTTCGCAAGTGGTATTGCCAGACAATTGTGGTTCTGAGCCACTGGCGGAAAAACCTTTTAACCCGCTGGTATATAACGTGGAAATATCCAATAGCTGTAATGTTATGATAGAAGCAAATATTTTTGGTAATGCTTTGGGTGGGGTGAGAATTTACAGATCTACATCAGGATCTGATTTTGTAAAAATAGATGAATTATCTCTGTCGGAATGGCTTGGTGGAAAATCCCCACCACCGCAATTTACAAGTGCAATTGGAAAATACTATGATAGGCAGCTGCATACAGGAAAATATCGGTATAAACTCAGTACATTCAACGCAAAAAGTGAAGTATTTAGTGATTCAAGTGCCGAACAAGTGATAACAGATACCGTTTGTGATCCGAAATTGGATACCATACATACGACCGCTCCAATCATTACATCAACGCCAACATTACTTCCGTTACCTGAGCCAATTGCCTGCACATGGGAAGCAGTCATCAATGTGTTCATCAGGAAAGGTCCAAGTTCAAGTCAATTCAGCGATATTACTGGTGTTGTGCCGGGAACCCGTTATCCTATTCTCGGGCAAAGTGAGGATGGTCAGTTCTGGGTTGTAGAGGTAAAGACAGGTGTAAACGGTTATGTCCCGAAGTCGGAAAAATTTAGCAAGACGAGTGGAGATTGTTCCAATCAACCTGTTTTGCAGGATCCAAAATTGCCGCCAACAGCTGTACCAACAATCACACCGACGATTATCCCGCAGTGCAGTGATGGAATAGATAACGATCGTGACCGATTGGTTGATATGCGCGATCCGGGATGTTCAAGCCCGCGCGATAATTCAGAGCGATAAAAAAGGTAAAATTTCTGAGTGTAATTTTGAAAAAAAACGCTGACTGTCATAAATTGGAGCAGTCAGCGTTTTAGTCATTATATTTTTGAACGGTTTGTCATGTAAAACAGTGCTCGAGCTGTTGTAATTATCAACAGGCTGACGGATAGCACTCCGCCGAGGATCATAAGGATGGAAGGGGGCCTGGTAAATCTTTGCGCCATCTCAATAGGTGCTTTAAAATGTATCCGCTTCCGGATGGTTTGAACATATTTCATGGATGGTTGAACAGGCTGCAAGGCAGCCTGCAGTTTTTCTTCAAATGGATTCAGCTCACCAGAATTATTTGCCATTGATAAACTCCGCGGGGAAAAATGCTATGCCCACCGTGCCGGGTCCAAAATTGGCAGCCAGCGATATGGACATGTCAATCACGTAATACTCTTTCACATTAAGACTTTGCCTGGTCTGCTCCAACAATTCCTGGCCGGCTTTTGGATCGCGCGCATGAAGAATACCGATCATGACCGGGCGGCTGCCGGCTGCTTCTTTGGTCAATTCCACCAGCCGGTTGAGTGAATTCTTGCGGGTGCGGATCTTCTCGGTCATTGACAGCAGACCATCTTTCAGTACAGCGATAGGTTTGACATTCAGGACGGATGCCATGGCTGCTTGCATTGTGCCAACCCGGCCGCTCATCCGGGCGTAATCCAGCGTATCCAGAGCGAGGACGATATGACCGTTGTCCCGCATCAGCTCCATGTGTTTTAATATTTGCTCGATACTGCAGCCAGCCCGGTCCATCAGTCTGGCAGCGCGGCACATAAAACCGATGGCCATGGATCCGGTTGCGGAATCAAATGGAATTATGTTGTAAATGTCAGCCAGGTCTTTGCTGGCAGCTACGGCTGAGCTATACGTCCCGGATAACTTGCTGGTGACATGGATGGAGAGAATTGTGTCGCCCGGGTCTGCAATTTTTTTGTAAAGCTGCATAAATTGGTGCGGGCTTGGCTGTGATGTTTTTGGGATTTTATGTGTATCATCCACTAGTTTGTAGAAGCCCTCGTTATCCAGCTCGATCCCTTGAAGATAGGTTTTATCACCAAAGTGGATATTAACCGGGCAAAGATCAACTTCGTATTCTGTGTACCATTTTGCCGGCAGGTCGGCTGCCCCATCTGTAACTATTCTTAGCATTTGAAACTCCTCATTCGTAAGCAGGATTAATTTTCAATCTATATATTCGTCTACATCACCAATATCATCCCGAAGCGCCAGTAAGGTTCTGTGATACAGGCTTTTTACGGCACCCTCGCTCCGGCCCATGATCTCTCCAATTTCCGCGTTTGAGAGGTGTTCAACGAATTTGAGAATCAAGAGAGTCTGTCGTTCATCTGGTAATGAGCGGATTATCTTTAAAAGTGCTTCTTGCTGCTGGTTGTGTACCAGGCTCGATTCAGGTGCATCACCTTTTGCGATGAGTGGTGCTTCTGATAAAGGTATTTCCTGTTTGCGGCTGCGATCCCTGTGCCAATTGGCTACCAGGTTATGGGCAATCCGGTACAGCCAGGCGGAAAAAGGAACACCCCTATCCGTGTAATTTACGATGTGATTCATCGCTCTCTGGAAAACCCTGGCTGTCAGGTCCTCTGCATCATTTACATTGCCGGTACGGTAATACACATAATTATAGATGCGATCTATATAGCGTTCATATAAAAATCCAAAAGCATCACGGTCACCCTGGGATGCAAGTGTCAGTATTTCATCATCGCTCAGATCCATAACGACCTCATAATAAATTCCAAGCAGGTGATAAAAAATATAACCCTGCCAGTTTGAAAAAGTTACAATTCTGCGAGTATAACATGCAGGGATAATAAAACGAGTTTCTTTAATTATGTCAGGCTGGTATAATCTTTTTCCGGCTTTAGGAGCGGCGGAAGTCAATTCTAAGTTGGAATACTGAAACGTTTGTGCTAAAATTGAGCTGAGAAATACCCTGTGATTCACTGTAAAAACTTTATCACTACAGAATTATTTATTTATAAAAGGCAAAAAAATGTCGCATAATGTCATCCGGGTGGTTGGCGCACGTCAGCATAACCTTAAAAATATAACAGTTGAAATACCCCGTGATAAATTTGTAGTGATTACGGGTTTATCAGGGTCCGGAAAATCATCCCTGGCTTTTGATACGATCTTTGCAGAAGGTCAGCGGAGATACGTTGAGTCACTCTCTGCTTATGCACGTCAATTCATCGGGCAGATGGATAAGCCTGATGTGGATTATATTGATGGTCTCTCCCCGGCTGTATCGATTGATCAGAAGTCAACCTCGCATAATCCGCGTTCCACCGTTGGAACAGTGACCGAGATCTATGATTATTTACGTTTATTATTTGCGCGGATCGGAATTCCGCACTGCCCGGTATGCGGCAGAGAAGTTGTAAAACAATCGGCCCAGGAAATTGTTGAAGCGGTTGAAAAACTGCCGGATGGGACCAGGATCCTTGTCCTTGCACCGGTTGTTCGGGGTAGGAAAGGAACTTACCAGGCAGTTTTTGAAGAGGTACGCAAGGCTGGTTTTACCAGGGTGCGTGTAGACGGCGTGATTATTAACCTGGATGATGAAATCACCCTTGACCGGTATAAGATCCATAATATTGAAGCAGTCGTAGACCGGCTTGTTGTCAGCCATTCAGAAATGACAGATGATGAAAAAGCTGCCAGGTCGCGTCTGACGGATTCGATCGAAACTGCGTTGAAATTCGGTGAAGGGTATGTCACCATTCAAAAAGGGGTTGAGTCTTCTAAAAAAGATAATTCGCAGGCATCTGATGCAGACCAGCCTGAGATTGTCGATATGTTCTTCTCAGAAAATTTATCCTGTCCCGAGCACGGCATATCTTTGCCGGAAATCGAGCCGAGAACTTTTTCTTTCAACACACCGCATGGTGCTTGCCCGGATTGCCAGGGGCTTGGTTCAAAGCTGGAGATCGATCCGGACCAGGTGATTGATCCTGAAAAATCACTCTCTGATGGCGCGCTGATTGCCATGGAATGGAACAATGTACGCGAAGACGGGAATCCCGGTTATTACTGGCAAATGCTGGAAGCCATGAGCCATCAATATCACATCGATATGAATAAACCTTTCAAGGAGCTGCCGCAGGAACAGCAAGACCTGGTACTGCGGGGTACAAAGGGCGAAAAGGTAAGGGTTCATTATCATAACCGTGACGGCCGGTCTGCCACCTTTGATGCAGCTTTTGAAGGGATGATCGGCAATCTTGAACGGCGGTACCGTGAGACCAACTCGGAATACATCCGCACGAAGATCTCAGAATTCATGTCCAACCGGCCGTGTCCGACCTGCGGCGGCAAACGGTTAAGGCCTGAAGCACTGGCAGTGACGGTTGCAGATGTCAATATTCTGCATATTACCGAATGGCCTGTGCTGCACTCTCTAGAGTGGGCTGAAAAACTTTCCGGCAGCGAATCCCCTTTGAACAGCCGGCAGCAGGCGATCTCTGAAAGGATCCTGAAGGAAATCGTGTCGCGGCTGGGATTCCTGGTCAATGTGGGCCTGGATTACCTGACTCTGCATCGTTCGGCGGCGACGCTTTCCGGCGGGGAAGCACAGCGTATCCGGCTTGCCACACAGGTTGGTTCACGCCTGGTGGGTGTGTTATACGTGCTGGATGAACCATCCATCGGCCTGCATCCCCGCGATAATGACCGGCTCTTGACCACCCTGAAGGGCCTGCGGGACCTGGGAAATACAGTACTGGTTGTTGAGCATGACGATGAAACCATCCGCACAGCCGATTGGATCATTGACCTGGGACCGGCTGCGGGTGTGCATGGCGGCGAGATCATCGCAGAAGGCACCCCGGAGCAAATATTGGCACACCCTAAATCACTGACCGGGGCTTACCTGTCCGGCCGGCTGCAGGTTCCAACACCAACATCCCGCCGGAAGGGGAATGGCAAAATATTGAAGATCGTTGGCGCTCGAGCCAATAATTTAAAAAATATCACAGTCAGTATCCCGCTTGGAGAATTGATCTGCATTACAGGGGTATCCGGGTCTGGAAAGTCAACCCTGATGACAGAAATTCTATACAACAGCCTGGCTGCCAGTTTGAATGGTGCAAGGACCTCACCCGGACTGCATGAGAGGATTGAAGGCGTCGAATTTTTAGACAAGATCATTGATATTGACCAATCACCGATTGGCCGCACCCCTCGCTCCAATCCGGGTACATATACCGGTCTATTTGATGAGATCCGGAAATTATTTGCGGAACTGCCTGAGAGCAAGATACGCGGATACAAACCGGGCCGCTTCTCTTTTAACGTGCATGGCGGCCGGTGTGAAGCCTGCCAGGGACAGGGTATGCTGCGGATCGAAATGCAGTTCCTGCCGGATATTTATGTCCCGTGTGATGTCTGCCATGGTACACGGTTCAACCGGGAGACGCTGCAGGTTCACTTCAAGAAAAAATCAATTGCCGATGTACTGGATTCCACTGTAGATGACGGGGTGGAACTCTTTGCTTCCTTCCCGAACATGGTGAATAAGTTGTTATTGCTCCAGGAGGTCGGGCTTGGTTATGTAAAGATCGGTCAGCCGGCCACAACCTTATCGGGCGGTGAAGCGCAGAGAGTAAAGCTGGCGAAAGAACTCTCCCGGCGGGCAACAGGGAAAACGCTTTATGTGCTGGATGAACCTTCTGTAGGGCTGCATGCTGCTGATGTACATAAATTGATCGAGGTCCTGCAGCGACTGGTTGACACCGGCAACTCTGTTTTGATCATTGAACATAACCTGGATATTATCAAAGTAGCAGATTGGATCATTGACCTTGGCCCGGACGGCGGGGACAGGGGCGGGAATCTTGTGGCTGAAGGGCAGCCGGAACAGATTATGCAGGTGGAGGAAAGCTAAGATCGGAAGAGCACACGTCTGAAATCCAGTCACCTGAAGCTAGCTCGTATGC
>CAZBRI010000191.1:0-6258 GCA_964494055.1 uncultured Anaerolinea sp. | reverse complement strand
GTACCTTACTCTTGAAGATCGTGCCATCAGCTGTTGTGACCCCGACCACGCGACAATTTCCTACAATTGAGCAGTTTGATCCAATAACCTGCACGCCTGTCACTTGTGTTAATAAATATAAGTCAAGCCGCGGTTTTTGTTCTGCAATCATTTTCAACAAGATACCCTGTCCAACAGAGGGTTCAAAACAGGTAGTATTGTCATTCCAGTAACATGTACCGACTGACTTCGGTTCAAGAATCCCTTTTTTGAACTGGTTGATTTGGCTGTAATAATTCCTTATTCGATTTTCAAATTCCTGGTAAATACCTGACGGGTAATCGCGGGTATGGTAACCATTATCCATCGTTGAAACGGCGGCAGCGATCATTTGACCACCAATCACATCAGTTTCTTCCAGTAGGGCCACTTTCATGCCCATCCGGGATGCCTGAATTGCGGCTGATATTCCGCTTGTACCTGCTCCAACAATTACCACATCATATTCTTTTTGTGCTGAGATCAGAGCGGGCTGTAAAACCTGCGATGGCTGTATGAATTGTTGTGCCTGTATGAGAACTGAAATACATAAAAGAAAGATGGAAATTACCCCAAGCTTAAGTAATGGATTATTGATATTTTTAAATAAATCAATCATTAGAAATCCTTTCCATTCCCATAAATGTTATATTTCTCATTAATAAATGGATATTCTGCGAGTGTAGTGATCAAATTTTTTACTTCTTACGAAAATTCAACCCTAAATAGTCTATTGTTTTTTATTTGTTGTATTATGCCATAAAGCTCTCCATGGGAGCTTGAAAAATCTTTAAATATCCATACTTAATTGCCAGTAAGTCAAGTTACTTGCTATAAAAATGATTCAAAATCAATTTTTCCTAACAAACTTTTTTCTAAAATCAGCTCATTTCGGATTGATTGGTATAATCATTTTTATGTGCTTATATAGATGCGCTTTAATTAATGTTTCTTTGCGGATAATTTTCTATGATGTTAAAAAACTCGTAAGAGACGAACTGGCATAAACTTGAAAGTAATCAGGAAATGATTAGTAGAAGAGATTTGCTTAAATTAGCCCCAACTGTTTTTGCTTCTAAATTGGTTACTCTTTTGAAGCCCTTCGAACCAACCCCTAAGCCATATAAGGCATTCCAGGGTACAAATCTTGCCGGATGGGATGTAGTTCTCGGAGATGCTTTATATGTGCGAGCTGGTGAATCCCCTGTTACAATTTCAGATATTGAAACTATACACCCCTCACAGTTATTCAGCGAGATGCGTGCAAATATTAAAAGACGGGTGTTAATGGCCCACAACATATCCTTCAAGCGCATCATCGACCCGCTGGCGCGAAATTTCATTCATACCGGTATTTTCAATTTTCGATTACCATTTATACCAACCATTAATCAAAATGCGCCTTGGTTAGGACAAACACTTGAAGCGAGTATTTCCATCTGGGATGGCGCCGTTTCAAGACGGGATTATGGTTTAGCATTCCAATGGGATATAAATCCATGGAACGAGTTCGGAAAGTTCAGGATTTGGACCGGTCAACCAGATAATGGCAAGTGGGTAAATAATGGTTCATCTCTTATCCCAGATCTAAATTGGCACCAGGCAAAGATGACTGTTGATTTCAGGCATGGAAGCACAGACCTGATAATTGATGGCAATCGCCACGAATCAAATTTTTTCACAACTACAAGGCCAGCAAATTGGGGTGAGGAAGTTGCTGCCAGATTCCAATTTGAAATTGTGAGTATCTACCCAGAACCATTAGGTTTGAAGGCTGAGCACAGAGCACAATTTAAAGACTGGATCTGGCTCTGGAATTCACCAGCAATTCCAAATATAAAAATGCGTTAAAAATATGGTATGTTAGGAAACCTTAATAGCCTGCCTTTTCCTTAAGTCAATTGATCTTTATTCCTGGTATAAGGACCTTTCAAAAAATGCCTGGTCAGCATGGAGAACCTTTTTCGAAACGGTGGGCTATCCTTCCAGGGTATTCTTGAGCAAATTCCGATCATCTTTTCTGGATTAACATTTAAACAAGGTTGGAAGGTCAGGCCGGAAAATTGGACCAAATTCCCCGAAAATGTGCTCAAGGACGAGAGAGAAGATGTGTAATAAGAGTGTCCATCCTTTATTGAAGCGTGTACAGCAAATGGTCTATAAATGCTCGCCTGGTTTGCTAAAAAGCATGACCCGGTGCTCAAACAGTGTGGATGCAATTACGAAACAGGATATTTTATAAAAAGGTTTACGTTTTTCTTTTTGAATATCAAAACCTTACTGGTTACAAAAGAAACGAATGAGAGGGTGGAGCTTTACCCGTGAGCCGGGCATTCGGATAAGGGTGGATTTATCTTGAAGCGTTACAAGGGTCTCGATATTGGTGAGTCCGGCAGCTAAAAGCTCATCAGTTACTACCCCATCGGGATACTGGTAAACAATTTTTACCAACTCACGCTGATGCTGGTCGAGAGATTCCCAAACCTCCTCAAACTGTTTTTTAAAATTCCCATGCCTGTCAGTAATGAAGTTTGTGATTCCTTCAAAGTTATTTAAACCGCCAAATACGGCATCGCGTATTTCCTCGCATGTGAAAAGACGGGCATATGATGCCGCCAATTCGATTAATTGCGGTAATCCCAATAACATTTCACATGTTTGAATTACAAAGCTCAGATTGTATACATCAAGAACATAATCAGCCCTGGCTCGAACAGCTGTATCATTGAAAAGCTGTAATGCGCTGTATTTGTTGATAAAAGCTTCAACATCGATTTGATTTGGATTAATAGTATCCTGCTGAAAGTCTTGAAGGGAGGGATATTCCAGACCATTAAAGTGAATAATTTTTTCAGCATGGATACCGAGGTGTGTGCGGGACGTGATAATAAATTTGATTCTGGGACACAAATTAACAAGCGATTGTATAACCTCAATATGGCCGGGATTACCATCCAGGTTATCAACCAGAAGTAGGCATTCTTTTTCACGCAAAAAGTTGACCAGTTTTTTTCGGTCATCGCTTGAATTTGCAGCTGGTACATTCAATAATTGAATTAGTGCCATAACAAGATTGTTATAGTGGACAGAAAACTTGTTCATATGAAGGAGATAAATGCCATCAGCCCAAGCTCCTTTTTCCATTCCAGCGATATGAAGGGCAAGCCGTGTTTTACCTGAACCGATCACACCTTTGATAACAATCACACGGTGTTCTCTGCTGTCAAGTAATTCTGTGATCTGCAAAGTTTCATCCCTTCGGTCAAAAAAACGTAAAGATGCATCAGGAAGCAAATCACCGTCGAGATTCTGATTGACGAATGGCAGCAGGTTGTTGGTATCCGGCAGAAAGTTGTTTTTTCCGGTGCGGATAGCTTGCCCCAGTAATAAAGTTTCCTCCTCAGGGATAATATTCAAGTTTATCTGAAGCATACGCTGAAATTCTTGAAATATGATCAGAGCCTGGTTGCGCTGTGCATTATTTACGAGGATTTTCATTCGTCTGCGAAGAGTCAATTCATCCAGGGGTTCGATACGGGCGATACGTGACAAATATTTTTCACACGAATCGTACTGCTGACGTTCAAAATGATAATCAGCCAGCCAATGCAGGCTGGAGAGGAGCCGGGTTTTGAATTCCTGACGAAGATTGGGAACTAAATTATCAACAGGAGTATTTATGTGTGTTTCGTAACCGTCCAGAAAATCCCCTGTGTAAAGTTCAACCAACTCTGCCTGATGTTGTCTGCAAGTGTGACAAATGTTAAAACGACGATGAGAATGACGGGTGATGAAATTTTGGACTTCGTTAAATTTCACGTTTAATGTCTGAATATCAAAGACAATAGGTCCATCAGGATTGATCCGAATTGAGGAGGCGTCCACCAGCAAAGCGGGAGTCTCCAGTAAATCGTCTTTTAATAACTTACGCAGACGGTGAATAACCTGGCGAATGTTTTGGTTCGCATGCTGCGGATCATTATCAGGATAAAAAAGTGAAGCTAACTCAGTTCTTCGGAGTATCTTGCCTGGCTGGGACCCCAGAATGGCCATCAAAAGCAAGGTATTATCCACCTGGAATAGTACTGTTTCTCCATTCTGCAAAATGGCGTGCGGTGTTCCCAGCAGGTTAATCTGTAAATGCTTTGAATTATTAATAGTTGATAACATATAGTAGAAAAGTAGTACGAGATAGTAAAAATTTTAGGATGCAGCAGCGAGGTGTAATTTTTCGACACTGTTACAACTATTTCACCAGTGTAACTAACTGCTAATTTCGAAATAAAATTCGGCGTATTATATCAATTTATTTTGAAAATATATTTCAAAGAAATAATGATTAGAAATCCTTTGATGCACGTTTTATTTATCTGCTAATAAAAAAATATCACCAGTAAATTCTAAATTTTCTTAATAAAGAATTTTAATTTTTTAATTGCAACTCTTATCACCAATGCATACACGGTTTGTTTTACCTGAGGCTGTTATCTTCCATACTGGATTCGATGGTGTATATGGTATAGCTGCTGTCGCAAGGATTAATGCTCCAAACGACAATAAAGCTAACAAAACCCTGGAACAAATCAGTGATGCCTTTGGCATTTTATCCTCCATAATATGAAAAGACTTATAACCAAATTGTTTTGAGAATTTTTTTGAATAATATATTCGAAATAAAATTTCCCGTTAGTAGATGCTCAAAAATATTATTTTTGATGTTTTCTATGCTGACTGAATAAGTCAACGTGCTATGCTTTTTTTTGCAAAAAGGACTGCCCAGTTCCGATGAGGTTGATGAGAATCAATGGCCTGACCGGAACTGGCTATATCGATCATTAAAACTCACCCAAATTGTGATATTTGAATATTATTTTTCCTAAACCTATCGTAAAGCTTGTTCAAGGTCTGCAATAATGTCATCGGCGTGTTCCATACCAACAGAAAGTCTTATCAGATTTGGCTGCAAACCTGCAATATCCTTATCTGTACCGCTTATTTGTTGGTGCGTGGAAATCATAGGAATTGTAGCCACAGATTTAACCCTCCCAAGATCGGTCGCACGCCAAATCATCTTGAATCGGTCAAATACATCCCTGGCAGCCAATGCGCCTTTCTTTACTGTAAAACTCAACAAATAACCAAACCTGGACTTATTATTTTCGGCAGCATCAACAAGATGCATATATTGAGATGCAATGTCGTAGCCTGGAAAATCTGGTAGTCCAGGGTAATTGACGGTTTCAACAGCTGAGTTACTCTGTAAATAATTAACAATAGTCATCGCTGTTTGGCTTGTGATATCTGTTCGGCTGCGTAATGTTCTGAGATCGCTTAAAGTAAATAAAGCAGTAAGCGGATTTAATGTCGGCCCCATATCCCGATGCGGGAAACCTTTTATATAAGATGCAAAATTCTGCCGTAATTCATCGGGTCCAACTTTGCTTGGTATATTTGCTTTTGTAATAACAGCTCCAGCAATGACAAAACCGGAGGCGGCCATACTTTTGCTGACCGAATGAACAACAACATCGGCTCCATGAAGAAATGGTCTCATCAGGGCGGGGGTAGCAATGGTTGAGTCAATGATAAACGGCGCGCCTGCTGTATGTGCCAGGGCTGATACAGAATTTATATCGATTACTGCAAGTGAAGGATTAGCCGGCATTTCGCCAAAAACGAAGCGCGTTTCACTGTCGATCAAATTAGCCCATTCATCCAGGTTTAGCGGGTCTTTGACCCAGCGCAGATCGATCCCTCGTTCGTTTGCATAACGGGTAAAAAGTGTAAAAGTACCACCGTAACAACGGGCTGAGGCGACAATATTTGGTTTTTGAAAAGATTTATCATTCATTAAGAATGGATTTGTTGATAGAAAAACAGCAGCCATCCCTGAACCTGTGAGGTGGGCGGTAACCTCTTCAGTAAAACCATAACCTTCGAGTAATGCCAAAGTTTCTTCAAGATAATGAAGCGTTGGATTTGCAACCCTAGCATAGGTCCAGGCAGGCATTAAATAAGCTAAACCAGTTTCCATGTGATCGCTGTTTTCATAATGCTGCGCAGTTGAAAGGAAAGCTGGTTCAATGATACTGCCTTGATTTGCAATAGCCGCCTGCATGTTGTAAATTCCGTGAACAGCTATTGTATCGAATTTTTTATTGCGCATAGCTAATCGTTGGTTCTGTTCTTCCTGGGAGATCGGAAGAGCACACGTCTGAACTCCAGTCACCTGAAGCTATC
>CAZBRI010000190.1:0-6282 GCA_964494055.1 uncultured Anaerolinea sp. | reverse complement strand
CGGTCCAATAGCAGTCTGTATAGGATCTTTTCAATTCATCCAGGGTTCGGTGACCGAATAACACTTGTAAAAATGTCAAATTTGGGAATGACACATCCCCTTCATTCTTGCTGTCAGGCTGCCAGGTATCAATAATGTTCAACTTACCGCTTTCAAACCCTAGTAACAGCCCTTGTTTATAAAAATTGATCTTTAATTCACCGTTGAAACCGGGTATCAGCGAGTTTTGTATCCTGCATTCGAGCACAGGCTTGATCCTGTTCAAAAAGGCCGGCAGATCGGGGACACGGAGATACCAGGCGTATGGTTCCCTGATGCGCGGCAGGCTGTCCCGCATGATTTCGTAAACAGGGTGAGTGCCAGCCAGGGCAAAAGTAAATGCCGAACGGGTTTTCCCTTCTGCTTCACAAATTGTTTTACCAAGATCCCATAACCAGCGGACAATCGTAGGAGTTACTTCCAGCCAGGAGACGCCGGCTTTTAATTCATACATCATGGCCGGGACCGAGATTCCCCAGGAAAAAAGCGGGTGTGCAAGAAAACCCACCGCAGAACCATCTGCGGCTTTTTCTATGATCTGCCACGACAATCGGTTGATACTGTTATCGCTTCGCCCGTTCAATTCGTAACGCCACATCTCTTCATTTCGTTCAGTATAAATCAGGCTTCTGCCGGCGGCATATGCTGAAACTTCCATCAAAAATGAAATATCGTTAATTGTTGCAGCACGTAAGCGGTACGGTTCTTCCGGGTTTTCAGCAGGCAGCTTGGGCAGGTTCATTTCAAAACCTGAACGGCTGCCTTCCAGGTCAACACACATCTCGTAACCGAACATCCGGTAATAATTTGGGATGCCGGTGATCGCCTGCACCAATTGGCCGCGGTCAGCGCTCCACCGGTGAATTTCTTCCATTTGAAGCCTGACAAGTCCCTTGTTTCTGAACTCCGGCAGGGTTCCAACCAGCTCCGGTCTTCCAACCCCAAATGGGATTCCTTCATAGGTCCAGCTCTGGGAAATAAGATTCAGCGACGATACGATCCTGCCTGTTGCCGTTTCTTCGATTATAGTGAAATCATTCTCATGAAATGTGGGATGAGGTTTGCTGACAAGATCATGCGACCACTGACCGATCCGTTCATCCAGCACTTCTTCCCCATGTATCATAGCATTGAAAGCAAATAATTTTTCTGCATCCTCACGGCCTGAACGCCTGAGAACCAGTCCATTGCCAAGGTCTTTAATAATATTCATAATGATTATCTCAGTTGTAAAATCTCAATCATTCTGCCTGCACAGTTCAGAATTTGCAGGAAGTTCTACATTCGGATAAAAAACTATATTTGTAAAAGAGCTCGAATTTCTTGCATGGCTTGCGGTTGATTTTTAAAGTGAACGCCATGCATTCCGAGTGCATTACAGGCTGTGATGTTTTTCTCGACATCATCCACAAAGATGCTCTCTTCAGCGCTCACGCCTGCTTTTTCAAGAGCCAGCTGATAGATTCGGGGATCAGGTTTTGCAAAACCAACTTCGGCCGAAATGATAAGGATATTAAATGCATCTTCAATTTTTTGACTGGTCATCCATTCGCGCATGTCATCCCAGGCATTGCTTATCAAACCGGTTTTGTGTGTGCCTTTTAGCGAGCGGAGCAGGGATATGATCTCCTGGTCAATGATGTCTCCGCCAAAAAAAGCATCCCGGATCCGGGGCATTTCCTGGTCTGGTAATTTCAAACGGCGTGTCACATCCAGCCAGTGTTCCATCACACTGATCATTCCCATGGATGCCTGGGCTGCGGTTTTACATTCAAACACAAACCGGTCCAATTCTTCCATCGACATACCGAATTCTTTTGCAAGTTTGGTACGTTCTGTCTTATCTGCAGTCCGGAGTATGACCCCGCCCATATCAAAAAAAATGGCTTTAATAGTCATGCTTATTTTTATTGTTCAGCTAATAGTTTTTTATAAACTGGATTGATCTCAAATACTTTTTTTGCCAGCTTTGTCGACCGCCTGCATTTTGGACAATGAGCATCATAATGTGCATGGCTGTCTTTCTTGAAAATTTCAATCGCCTGGTTAACCTGTTCATTTGTAAGAGAAAATGGCATGGTGCAATAAGCGCATTTTAATTGCATAAAGTACTCCTTTTTGGTCCAGGGGTGGTCTGAAGTATTTTCTCCCTGGGAAAATTAATTGTTTATATTTGAGTTTATCTTAATTATTCTATTTGATGTTGAAATAATTGTCAGGTTATTCTTTCTAAGTTCTAATAAAGTTGAAAAAAATAATGAAAAGTGAGGCTCATCAATTTTCATCCAGCGTTTTTGTGGTGATGTCTTTTCCGCTTCGGTATTCTTTTTCAAAATTATCAAACTGCCGGACAGCCCTCATTCCAGCTTTCTCGTACAATAAATTTGCACCGGTCAGGCTCGTTGCATCCACCCCCAGTGCGGCTCTCTTTTGTCCAATAGCATAAAATGCGGCAAAAGAATGCTGCAATAATGCCAATCCAAGTCCTTTTTTCCGCCACTGACGGCGGACACCCAGTTCATTTACCCAGCCGCTCTCAGGATCCTCAGCATCGACAGGCCGGCAGATGGATATCCCGGCAATTTCTTTGCCTTTTACTGCTACAAACCAAAAATTTGGATCATAACCCGGTTCTTCTACCAGGTTGTGTTTGAATTTGGCGAACCCATCTTCAAAAGGCTGTTCTACAAAGTTGTAATGGTCTCTGAACGAATCTTCAAAAGCCCTGTAAACTGATTCCATTTCTGTTGCTGGATCAAATGCGCGTATCTGTATCCCGTCAGGGGCTTTTGAAACAACAGGCTTTTCATTAAGTTCGACCATCATCCGGTAAAAAGAGCGGACATAAGTCCAGCCAAGTTTTTGGATAATCTTTACCCCGGCAGGGTGATGATGTTCTGTGCCAGTTTGCGCAGCCACACGGATTCCCTCGGGTACCACTTCCAGGGCATGCCGGGATCTAATTTCTGACCAGCTTAGTAAATATTCCCATATTCCGCTTTGAAAGTGATCTGGATGCACGCAAATCCAAATCCATGGATTGACAGGGGGTTTATTGTTTTGCCAAACCTCAGCCAGACCTGCCATGTTTCCAGCAGAATCGAAAACAATTTGGATATCGGTCTCCGGTGAAAAGTCTTTACTCAGCCAATCCAGTCGAATCAGCTCCGGATCGGTCAGATCATCGCGGCCGTTTAAATATTGACCGGCACAGTTGATCATTTGGAATGCTTGTTGATAATCAGCTAATTGTCCTGCCCTGCTTGTGCAGCCTGCGGGAAGCAAATAATCTTCCGGAATTTCTCTTTGGTTAATCATATGACCATCCTGATCTATTTTCATTACTGAATAACTTGTAAAAGGAATATATTTTCAACGGACTGCCTGACCCTACGATTTAATAATTGAATAACTTTCGGGATTTCCATAATTGAATTATACATTTTTGCAACTATCAATTCTACAGGTCAGCTGGTTAACCTCCTGGGAGGTTGTTTGTTTTGCACAAAAGAACTGGTTATACTTCAGGTAATTGTTATGTAATGTTGGAAAAACATAAAAATCTACTCGCTATGCGTATAGTTTAAGCAAAGAGGATTTAGTTAATGAATATTATCAGTATTAATATTGGACATCAACAATTGCTGAAGGTAGGAGATCATCTTGATAAAACCGGTATATTTAAAGATCCTACTGCCGGTGATGTTGTTGTGACAGAAAAAGGCTTGCCGGAAGACTACATATTTAGCAAAAAGCACCATGGCGGGCCTGACCAGGCAATCTACATTTACGGGAGTATTGACTACGATTGGTGGAAGCTTGAATTAGGGAGGAAGTTATTGCCGGGAACATTTGGTGAAAATCTGACGATTGAAGGCCTGGAAAGTTCAGGGTTCTCGATCGGTGATCGATTGGAAATCGGCCAGGTGATTCTTGAAGTGACTGCCCCCAGGATTCCCTGTTCGACCCTGTCTGCCCGCATGGAAAACCCCGAATTTATCAGCCGCTATCGCCTTGCTGTTCGTCCCGGTCTTTATTGCCGGGTCATCCATCCCGGAACTATACAAGCCGGGCAGCCGGTCTTTCTGCATGAATATAACGGCGAAAAAGTTTCAATCTCCGAATTATTACAGGCATACTATGAGCAGAATTTAGCCAAAGGTGACATACAGAGATTTCTGAAGGCTCCGCTAGCAGTACGATGGAGAGAAAAGCAGGAAAAATTACTTGAAAGATTTCCGGCATAAACTACAAATTGATAAATTTCAAATATTGTTTATCATAAACTCTTATCAATTTCATATACCGAATGTCAACCCTTCTTTGGTAAAATCAAAATTGACCAAACTGGTCTTATTGAGATGCCGGGACAATTCGCCCCGGCTGAGGAGAATTATATGGCAGGTATGGAAAGATTTACACAACGGGCCCGCAGGGTACTCAGCCTTGCTCATCAGGAAGCAGAGCGAACCCATCAGTCTTCCATTGGAACTGAGCATTTACTGGTTGGCTTGTTGGAAGAAGAAGGCGGCGTTGCCGGTCGTGTCCTGCGGGAAATGGGCATGGAACTGGAGCGTGTGCGCGAAATGATTCTTCGCCTGGTTGGTGAAGGAAAGAATCCCCCCGGTGAAAAACTTGAGCTTTCTAATGATACACAGCAGGTGCTCGAGTTTGCCGTTGATGAAGCCCGCCGCTTGGGCCATCATTATATTGGTACTGAACATTTATTATTAGCTTTGGTGAGAACCGAAGGTACGGCTGTGGAAGCACTCCGCAGGCTTGGAGTGACCCCGGATGAGATACGCCGTCAGACCCGCCGGGTTCTGCAGGAATCCTCCAGCGCTGCCCCAACTGCCGCGCCGGTAGGTGCACCTTCGAAATCTGAAGAGAAAAAAGGCGAAAAAGGCGGAAAGACCCCCATGGTGGATCAACTCGCCACCGATTTGACCTCAAAGGCTGAACAGGGTCATCTTGATCCGGTGATCGGCCGTCAGATGGAAATCGAGCGGGTCATTCAAATCCTGGCACGCCGCACAAAGAACAATCCTGCCCTCATCGGTGAACCCGGTGTGGGGAAGACTGCCATTGTTGAAGGTCTTGCCCAAAGGATTGTCGAAGGGGATGTCCCCGCGCCGCTTATGAACAAACGGGTTCTCCAGCTGGATGTAGGTTCTCTCGTGGCTGGAACCATGTACCGGGGCCAGTTCGAAGAACGACTTAAGCGCGTCATCGATGAGCTGAAACTCTCCGGCTCCATTTTGTTCATCGACGAAGTGCATATGCTGGTAGGGGCTGGCGCTGCCGGTTCCTCTGTGGATGCTGCAAATATACTCAAACCAGCCCTCTCACGCGGCGAACTGCAGGTGATTGGTGCCACCACCCTTGAAGAATACCGGAAACACATTGAATCGGATGCTGCGCTTGAGCGCCGTTTCCAGCCGGTTCAGGTGGATGAACCATCCGAAGAAGAAACGATCGCCATTTTGCGCGGAATCCGCCCTGCTTACGAAGAACATCATAAATTAGTGATCTCTGATGAAGCGCTTGAAGCAGCCACCCATCTTTCTGCCCGTTATGTAACCGAACGCTTCCTGCCGGATAAAGCCATCGACCTGATCGATGAGTCATCATCCCGTGTCCGCATGTACAAGTCCCCGGCTGCCAAACAGGCCAAAGACCTGTACACCAAGCTTCGCGAGGTCCGCCAAAATCGTTCTCTCGCGCAAGAAGAAGGCAACGTCGAAGAAGTGCGCTCCTGGCAGGAACAGGAACTGGGTATTGAAAACCAGCTTGAGCGCATGCGCACAGCCTGGGATCGTGCCAACAGCCCGGTGGTCACTGCTGAAGACATCGCTGAAGTCATCTCCATGTGGACCGGTGTTCCCCTGATGCAGATCGCCCAGGAAGAATCCGAGCGCCTTCTGCATATGGAAGATGAGCTGAAGTGCTCGATCATTGGACAGGATGAAGCGATCGAATCGATCTCCCGCGCGGTCCGCCGTGCCCGTGCTGGTCTCAAGGATCCGCGCCGCCCGATCGGTTCCTTTATTTTCTTAGGTCCGACAGGTGTCGGCAAAACCGAGCTTACCAAGACCCTGGCGAAATTCATGTTTGGCAGTGAAGAAGCTGCTATTCAATTGGATATGTCCGAGTTTATGGAAAGGCACACGGCTTCCCACCTGGTGGGTGCTCCTCCCGGATACGTTGGTTATGAAGATGCCGGTCAGCTGACCGAGGCACTTC
>CAZBRI010000189.1:0-6284 GCA_964494055.1 uncultured Anaerolinea sp. | reverse complement strand
GATAGCTTCAGGTGACTGGAGTTCAGACGTGTGCTCTTCCGATCTGGACACGGAGAAGGGCGGTTTGGGGAAGAGCTTTTTTTACCACGGAGTGCACGGAGGACACGGAGAAGGGCGGTATTTTATTTGAGAGCTTAGGGCAAGAGGGGTCACGGAGAAGGGCTTTTTTTGTTGGGTTTTGGGGGGGCTATTTTTGGAAAAGGGATGTAGAATCAAGATGTGCTTGATAAAAATGTGATGGTTGAGTTTTTAAGGAAGCTATATCTCTTTATGGGGCTGAGTGATGAGGAGCTGGCGGCTGCGGCGGGTGCTGTGCAGGTGCTGGAGTTTTCGACGGCGGACCTGGCTTTTTCGGAGGGGGAGGCGGCGAATTCTTTTTTTATTATTTATGACGGGCGGGTGGATCTTTCGCGCAGGGTGAATAACCGGCTGGTAAGGGCGGGGACGCTGCTGCGGGGGGATCACTTCGGGCAGGAGGGGCTGCAGCTGAAGCAAAAGCGGGATGCGACGGCGACGGTGGATGCGGGGACTGTGCTGCTGGTGCTGGAACGGGATAAGGTTCTGGCGCTGGTTAAGAAGATCAAAGGGTTGAAGCTGAACCTGGCGACGATGCTGAGAAGCAGGCAGCTGGCGGACAAGCTGAAGTTTGGCTGGGTGGGCGAGAACGAGGTGATCAATTTCCTGGCTCGCAAGCACGTGGTGCTGGCGGTGCGAGATATGCTGGTGCCGTTCATCCTGTTATTTCCACTGGCGGGAATGGTAGCGGCGGCTTTTATGTTCAACAGTTCGGTGATAGGGCTGGCGGGCGGGTTTTTGTTCGCGGCGGACCTGGGCTGGGGGCTGTGGCGGTGGATCGACTGGGGTAATGACTATTATATTGTGACCAATCAACGGGTGATCTGGCTGGAGAAGGTGATCGGTTTTTATGACAGCCGGACCGAAGCGGGGATCGGGACGATCTTATCGGTGGATAGCGAGTCGGACTTTTTGGGACGGATGTTCAATTACGGAACCGTGATCGTGCGGACCTATACTGGACGGATCAGGATGGCATACGTGGATAACCCGCGGCAGGCGGCGGCGATGATCGAGGAGTACCTGAACCGGGCGAAGGAGCTGGGGCGCAGGAGTGATCAGGCGACGATGAAGCAGGCGATACGTGCCAAGCTGGGGCTGGAGGGGAGCGGCGGAGAGACAGTTCTCAGCGCGGCGAGGCCGGCTGCGGCGGTGAACCAGGAATCGGTGCGGGTGAAGCCGGGTAATTCGATCGGCGGGATGTGGCGGAACGCGTTTAGAATGCGCACGGTGGAAGGGAATACGATCACGTATCACAAGCACATTTTCGGATTTATCCGGGATGCGTCGCGGTATGCGCTGGGGATCCTGGTGCTGGGCGGGCTGGCGGTTGCGTGGCCGTATTTAATGAAGGGCAGTTTTCCGACGTGGATGGCGATGTTTGTGCTGCTGGGGGTGACGATCCTTTTCGGGGTGATTGGTTACCAGTACCTGGACTGGCAGAACGATATTTACCAGGTGACTTCGGAGCAGATCATTGATATTTCGCGGAAGCCGCTGGGGAACGAGGACCGGCGGGCTGCGCCGCTTGAAAATATTTTGAGTACGGAGTATAAACGGAACGGGATCATCGGTATGCTGTTGAACTTCGGGACGGTGTACATCATGGTGGGTGATTCGCATTTTGATTTTGAGGATGTGGCAGACCCGCCGGCGGTGCAGCAGGACATCATCAGCCGGCAGCAGGGACGTTTGCAGAAGAAACGGGATACGGATACGAACGCGGAGCGCGAGCGGATGACGGAGTGGCTGGCGATGTATCACCGGACGTTGGAAGAAGTGAAGCAGGAAAAAGAACAAAACGGAAATGAGAAAGCAGAGTAAAATCGGAGTGTCTTTATCCTGTTTGTTTTGAAAATTTATTGATGAGGCTGATATGACCGTTCGTGAAATTGTGTTTGTACCGGACCCGGTGTTGAGGAAGAAAGCGAAGACCGTGGACCGGTTTGATGATAAGCTGCAGCGGCTGATCGATGACATGGTGGAGACCATGCGAGCAGCCCCGGGGGTGGGTCTGGCGGCGCCGCAGATAGGGGTACTGGAGAAGGTGATCGTGGTGGAGTACTACGAGAACGAGGAAGATGAAGAGGATGAGGAGGCAGAAGCTGCCCCGAAACGCCTTTATACCGTGGTGAATCCGGTGATCACGCGCAAATCGATTGAGATGGAAGAGGGTCCGGAGGGGTGCCTATCGGTGCCCGGGTATAATGGAACCGTCAACCGGCACCTGTCGATCACCGTTAAAGCGCAGAACCGTTTTGGGCAGCCGATGACGCTGAAGCTGAAGGATTGGACGGCACGCATTTTTCAGCATGAGATCGATCACCTGAGCGGAATTCTATTTACTGACCTGGCTTCGAAGATTTGGAAACCTGAAGAGCCGGTGGAGGACAGGGTATAGCCATGTTTAATATCAACCGTCTGACAGTACTGGATGAACCTGAAGTGCGAGAATTTTGGGCTGCTCACTGGGGCACGGATACGATGGTGCTGCGGGGGCGTGTGCTGAAACCTTCCAACGTCATATCTTTTGCGGCGCTGGATGGGAAGGAGTGGGTGGGGCTGATCACGCTGCTGATTGAGAGCGGAACGTGCGAGATCGTTTCACTGGACAGCCTGAAGGGCGGGCAGGGGATTGGGGCGGCGTTGATGAAGGCGGCTGAGGCGGCGGCACGGAATGCTGGGTGCACGATGCTGAAGGTGACCTCGACGCCGGATAATAAGGCGGCATTGAGTTTTTATGAGAAGGCAGGGTATGCGCACCTGGGTGTGAACACGCAGGCGGCTGCGATGCCGATTGATGAAGGGGCGGACGGGCAGCACGGGGTTGAGATTGAACTCGGACTGGACTTGAAGGGAGCATGATCTGAACCGATGTTCCTGAAACACCTTTCGTTGACGAACTTTCGAAATTTTGCCCGCCTGGATATGGATATTCCAAGGCGGGCTGTTTTGCTGGTAGGGAGCAATGCACAGGGGAAGACGAGCCTGCTGGAGGCGGTGTATTACCTGGCGGCTTTTGCGTCGTTCCAGACGCACACGGACCGGCAGCTGGTGAACTTCAGCGCGGTGCGGGAGAACCCGGCGGTGAGCAGGATCGTGGCGGATTTTGAGCGGGGCGGGACGCGGCACCGGATTGAGGTACGGATCATCCTGGAGGCTGTGGGAGCGCTGGGGCAGCGGACCCGGAAGGAGGTGCTGCTGGACGGGGTGAAGCGGAATGCGAACGAGGTGATCGGGCAGTTTAACGCGGCTTTGTTCATCCCGCAGATGTCGGCGGTGCTGGAAGGGAGCCCGGAGGACAGGCGTCGGTATTTGAATATGAGCCTGGCGCAGATCCTGCCGGGGTATGCGCGGGCTTTGAGCGAGTATGCGCAGGCGCTGACGCAGCGGAATGCGCTGCTGAAGCAGCTGGCGGAGCGGGGCGGGGATGCGGGGCAGCTGGAGTACTGGGATCTTAACCTGGCGCAGGCCGGGGCGCAGATCATTTTGGGGAGGATAGGGGCGATACAGGAGATGGAGAGGCTGGCGGCGAGGGCGCACCTGGACCTGACACGCGGGAAGGAGGTGCTGCGTCTGGCGTATGACCCGTCTTTTGACCCGCAGCCGATGGCGGGGGGGACGGGGCAGATCGTTTTGCGGATGGATGTGCCTGTTGACCGGTCCGGGCTGGCGCTGGAGGGGATTCGGGACGGGTTCCTGGCGGCGTTGAAGCGGCTGCGCGGCGAGGAGATCGCACGCGGGGTGACAACGATCGGTCCGCACCGGGATGATATGCGGTTCCTGGCGAACGGGGTGAACCTGGGCGATTACGGGTCACGCGGGCAGGTGAGGACGACGCTGCTTTCGCTGAAGCTGGCGGAGGTGGCGTGGATGAAGGAGAAGACGGGGGAGTGGCCGGTGATCCTGCTGGATGAGGTGCTGGCGGAGCTGGACGGCGAGAGGCGGGCGGATCTTTTGGCGAGTTTGAGCGATTGTGATCAGAGCCTGCTGACAACGACGGATCAGCATGCTTTTTCGGAGGGTTTTTTGGCGGGGGCGGAGGTGTGGGAGGTCAGGGAGGGGACGGTGCAGGCGGGAAGCGGCCTGCGTTAGGCGTTTTTTTTGCTGGGGGTTGGGGTGGAAGGATTCTTTTTGGCGGTTTGAGGAAATTTGGCGGTAATGGTGCTATTCCTGCAACCCCCTTCTTGGGGAAAGGGGAGCATTTTTTTAATGTGGATTTTTTTCGCAAATAGCGCGAAAAAAATCCACCTGCGGGTAAGGCACCGAGTTTCGATGTTGTAGTTATGTTTTATGGTAAGCAGGGAAGATCTGTTTTGGAATTTATCCACCTGCGGGAAGGACACAGGGTTTCGAGGTTGTGGTTATGAGGGAAGTTGTTTGAATAGACGGAATGCGGCAATTATTGACAATTCGTATCTTACGGGATACAATATTTCAGCATGATTGAGATTCGAGAAACTGTCGTTTATAAAAAATGGTTCGATTCGATAAAAGATAGGAAGACCAGATCTGTTATTGATGTTCGAATCAGGCGTGTCTCAATTGGTAACTTTGGTGATGTTGAACCAGTTGGAAATGGTATTTCTGAGCTAAAAATTGATTACGGACCCGGTTTTCGGATTTACTTTTTAAAACAGGGGAATGTCATCATTTTTCTGCTTTGCGGCGGGAATAAATCGTCACAAGCAAAGGATATTTTGAAAGCGCGTGAACTCGCTGAAAGAATAAAGGATCAATCATATGAAGAAGAATAAAATTACTACTACTTTATGGGATGTGTCGGAGCACCTGGAAACCAGGGAAGATATGGCTGCTTACCTGGATTCTGCGCTTGAGGATGGGGATCCTGCGCTTATTTCAGCTGTGCTTGGAGATATTGCACGGGCGAAGGGGATGACTGAAATCGCAGAAAAAACTGGTCTGGGCCGGACTAGTCTTTATAAGGCTTTATCTCCGGATGGACATCCTGAGTTTGCGACAATTATGAAGGTTATTGATGCGCTTGGGCTGCAGTTAAAAGCGGCTAAATTAAAAGCGTAGGCGCTGATGTTGAGAGAGGGGTTGTATATGAAGGATTCTTTTTGGCGGTGTGAGGAGTTTTAGCGGTAAGAGTGCCATCTCCCCGGCCTCCTTCCTGGGGAAGAGGTGAAATTCTTTTCTTTTTTGTGGATTTTTTTTCGCGCCGTTGCGAAAAAAAATCCACCTGCGGGTAAGGCACGGAGTTTCGAGGTTATGGTTTTGAGTGAGGGTAAGCGGGGAATTTTGAGGATGGGGTTATAAGGGATTAAGAAAAATATTTTGACGTGAAGGAAAGTGCTGCCGGGGCGTGTATGATTTGATGTATAATTTGTAGTACATAAAAGAGGTGAATATGTCTAATTATGTCAGGACTCAAATATTAATCGACAAAAACCAGAGAATTGAGTTGAATCAAATAGCGAAAAAAACCGGGAAAACTTTGTCAGAAATTGTCAGGGATTTTTTAGACGCTCAGATTCTTTTACAAAAATATGAAAATATGAAACAAGCCGCTGATGAACTGAAATTTGATTATTCGGATGATTCTGAATTAACTGCGCTTTCTTCTCTTGACGGCGAGGATTTTTCCAATGAATAGAAGCGAAATCTGGTTGATAAATCTTGACCCGGCGATTGGTGCTGAGATTAAAAAATCGCGTCCGGTTGTGATTGTGAGCAGTAATGCAGCCGGTGTTTTACCGCTTCGGGTTATCGTTCCTATTACTGATTGGAAGGACCGTTATCAAAGCGCAGAGTGGATGGTCAAAATAACACCGAATAAACAAAACGGTCTTACAAAAGATTCTGCCGCAGATTCTTTTCAAATCCGGTCGGTTTCTGTTTCCCGTTTTATCAAAAAAATTGGATCTGTTTCACAAAGGGAGATTTATGATATTGCTGAGGCTATCGCTCTTGTGGTCGAGTATCCTTCGATTATTCGATAATTGTGAATATGGTTAGATTGTTTTTGAAGCATCGGGCAAGAAAGTGACTTTACCGTTTTTGACAAACTGAATCGAGGTTGTGGTTAAGATTGATTCGATGATGTGACAAGTATGCAGGGCGGCGGGTTGAGGAGTTTTGGCGGTAAGGGTGCCATCCCCCCCGGCCCCCTTCCCGAGGAAGGGGGCAATTTTTTTTATGAGATCGGAAGAGCACACGTCTGAACTCCAGTCACCTGAAGCTAT
>CAZBRI010000188.1:0-6287 GCA_964494055.1 uncultured Anaerolinea sp. | reverse complement strand
AGTTGACACCATCGTTCAATACTTTCACACTGAAAAGGTTATTTTCAGCTGAGAAGTCAGCCGATCCCTGCCCTGTTCCGGTAACATGCTGCGAACCTTTGAAAATATCCAGCTTTTCGATCACGCCGTTATCTTTTGCTTTGAAAGTAACACGTGTCCCGTCACTGAGCATAAAAGTTGTGACATCATTACTTTTCTTGAGATCGCTGAATTCCCCGTTAACATTCCCTTCCACATCATCCACATCTACATGCGGATCACCCCACACAGTGGTGCTTTTATTGGCCCATTTATCCAGGATTGTAAATGTAACACCGTCTTCAAACTTAAATAAGTAACGGTCGGATTCCGCGTAATTTTTATCATGTACAACAAGGCCTTCAACCGCTGTGTTCGACCGGTACCGCAGTTCAAGCTTTATCTCGATACTTTGACTAGCTTCGATGTTAAAAGCTTCATGCGCGGCGCCAGCCAGAACCGGCTGACCATCCTGTCTGTTTGCATTTTGCAGGTCTTGAACAGCATTTCGTGCATCAGCGGTATTCACATTCTGATTTCCAGCAACTGGCAAATGTGGTTTATTTTCATTTGCAGCGACAGCTGAGTCACTGATGAGTGCCTGGTCTTCTTTGAAGTAATCCAGGGCAGATTTTTCATCCACCAATTTACCTTTACGCCGTGCCTCGGCATTTCTTTCAATTTCCATCAGACGCCGGGCAATCATAATGTTGGATAAATCATTCGAACCAATGCTGGTCATGCCTGCCTCCGGGATTAGTGGTAACTATCACTATCATCGGCAGGAAAAGGATATTCTTTAATCCCATTGATTGTATATCGGCCCCCTCTCATGGTCTGCCAGTTGACAACCGGGCTTTCTTGAAGACTGTATTATGACAGGGAATATAAAATGGTGGATCGAGGAATTTGCGAAGTATTTGATGAATTGAGACTGCGATGGGAAGTCATCAATAGATATAAAAACCGGCATGGGTTACCCTGCCAGTTTAATTAACTTTTTATAATCGAGTGGATTATTCATCTCAATGGTTTAAAAATCCTTTTTCCAGGGCGGCCCGGAAAAAATTCCTTGAAAATCTCCCCTATGAATTGACCATATCAATATCTGGCAGCATTACGATGAACTTTGCCCCTCTCCCGGGCACAGATTCGACATCGATGCTCCCGTGATGATCCTTGATCACCTGCAGACTTACCGATAGACCCAGTCCGGTACCCTTTCCAGCTTCTTTTGTTGTGAAAAAGGGCTCAAATATTTTGTCTTTTATTTCTGCAGTGATGCCCTTTCCATTGTCAACGAAGATCACCAGGAATTGTTTATTTTCATACCGGGTAGAAATTGTAATCGTACCTTCTGTTGAATTAAGCGCACCCAGTGCATTACTGATCAGGTTGATCCATACCCCTTTCAGCTGATTTTTATTGGCAAAGATCTCCGGGATATCCGTTCCAAGATCCAAATTTACGAGAATTGAACGATTTTTAATCTCATGCTGAAGCATATTAATCGCTTCAAGGATGGTTTCATTCAATGAACCTTTTTCAAATTCTTCATGTTTCTCCCGCCTTGCGCTTTCTAATAAATTGCTGACGATCTTGGCGGCCCGTTTGCCTGCTGTTTCTATCAACTTGATTGAACCAAGAATTTCATCATCTTCTTTTTCCAGGTCAATTAATAGCAGCTGGGCATTGGCAATTATGGCTGCCAAAGGATTGTTGATCTCATGCGCCACATTTGCGGCAAGCTGACCGATCGACGCAAGCTTCTCAGATTGGATGAGGTTGGCTTCCAGGATCCATTTCTCGGTGATGTCTTCATCAAAGATAATCACCTGGTTGATCTTGTTCTTGCTCTCACGAATCGGAATGGTAGCGATTTCCCAGTGAATAAATTTTTCCTGGTCTCCCCATTCCCGTAAATTCCGTACAGCCGGTGCACCGTCAAAAGCCTCTGGAACCCGGCACAGGGGGCACGGGCTGGAATTCCCGAACAATTTCTCGTAACATTTGCCGCCGACAAGTTCATATGGCGCTTTGCCGACTCTTTCGCTCCTCCGGCTGTTGATGGCCATGATGGTGTACGAATGGTCGATGATGTACACGCAGGAAGGAATATTATCAAAAAAAGTTCTCAGTGTATTCCTGGAATTTAATATCTCCCACTGACTTGCCTCAAGATCAGCATTGCTGACGATCAGCTTACGGTTATGTTCCATGGCAAAGATGGCATTTGCCAGGGCTTTAACAACCAGTTCAAGTATTTTTTTCCGCCGTTCATTTGATTGATCAAACTGAGGATTGATAAAAAATAATGCCCCAAGAATATTATTATTAACCAGCAGTGGTGAAACCAGGTAATTCTTTATCGGATTGGTGAATAAATCGTAAAAAACCGGGTCAATATCGAAAGTTGATACCGGATTCCCGCTCACCATTTCAATGTTCTTGGAGATCTTACTGCATACTTTGCTGTCTTTTATCAGGAATGTACTGTCATAAGACCGTTCCTGCCCTGAATGAAAGATCTTTTTTACAGCCATATCCGGATTTTCGAAATCAAATAAAACCAGGACTGTTTCTTCTGTTTGTACATAAGCGCTGATATTCTTTGTTGATTTTAACTGCAGTGTATCCGGGTCATTATGGCTGTTTTGCTCATTGACCATTTCTTCCAGGATCATAAGCTCTGAAGAGAGATCATTATCGTTATTTAATGTATCAACCATTCAGCAGCTCCAAAGCGGTCGTTAAAAAATGATAATCACATCTGCAAGTGTGATTTCGTATGAAAAATTACAAAAGATACGAATAAAAATAAAAAAAATAGTGATTAACAAGGTCCACTTTCAATTTTTAATCAGCACCAGTAATATATTATTCCATTCAAAAACCAATTGTTGTTTATCGAAAAAAATATCGGATGTTGTAGTTTTATTCGTCGATTTGAATGGTGTAACCATAACCCTGAATCGTTTTAATAAAGACAGGTGTTTTCGGATCCTCTTCAATCGATTCCCGCAGGTTTTTGATGTGCACCCGCACAAGATCAGCGCTGCCTGTATCGCTTGGATAATCCCAGACTTCATCCAGCAGCTGCGAGGGTGAAAATATCTTATTCGGGTGAGTCATCAGGTGATACAACAAGGCATATTGAACAGGGGTTACTCTGAATTTGCCTTTTATCGGGCTGCTGAATATATAAGTTCTCGTGTTTAGCGTATATGCGCCGATACGGATGATGTGAGTATCTTCGATGCTTCCGATCGGACGGGTTTTTTCATTATCTGCGCTGATTTGATTTTCATTTGTCAGTTCAGACGGCTGCCGGCGGTTTTTTGTACGTCTCAAAATCGCATTAATTCGCAGCAGCAGTTCATCAACATTAAATGGCTTTCCGAGATAATCATCAGCACCCAGGCTGAGACCCATGATGGTATCTTCGATCTTTATCTTGGCGGTCAAAAATAAAACGGGCACATCCTTCAGCAATGCATCTTCCCGCATTTCTTTGCAGACTGTATACCCATCCATACCCGGCATGATTACATCCAGTATCACGAGATCTGGAATTTTCCGCCGTGCAGCTTTCAAGCCGGCAACACCGGTGTTTGCCATTTGAACATGGTATTCACCGCCCCGCAGGCATCTCTCGATTGTTTTTGCTACGATTTCATCATCTTCGATGACAAGGATATTTGAAACACCCATCGTAAACCTCAATTCACTTATATTATTTTTTCCTGATTATGATTGGTTATAATTATAAAATGATATTAATTAAAAATGTTGACCATTATTACTAATCATTAAAAATATACTTGAGTCTTAGCAAGAAATATACATTAAATCATTTTACCAGACTATTTCGCTATTCTTTTTTTAACACCTAATTTATATAATTACTCAAAATTAAATTTAATGACTAACATTCCCAAATAAATCCTTTTTTTTTAGGAACAAATCTTGACAAATCGACGTCTTCGAACCATACTTTATTGTACAACTTTAAATGTCTAGATGTATTGAGGAAAAATGAATAAAAAAATCAGGACCTTTACTTATATTTTATTTGTGAGTTTTCTTCTTTTAGCAGGCTGCGGAAAAACACCCGCGGTCATCTCCCCGGCAGCCCCGACCGGTACGACTGCTGTGAATACCCCGGAGCCGTCTCCCTACCCGCAGATTTTAAAGCAAAACCCTCAGCCGGGGGAAAAACTTGGTTTACTCTCCCCGGTTGTCATCACCTTCGACAGGCCGATGCAGCCGGATAAAACAGCCTCAGCCTTTACCTTGATCGATTCCTCCGGAAGACCCATTCCCGGGAAAGTGACCTGGACAGATCCTCAAACAATGTCTTTCAAGGCAGACGAAGGTTTCCAGCCTGCGGCGGATCTCCTGGCTGGTTTTACAACATCGGCAGTCTCAGCTGACGGCAAATCAATTCCCCAGGCAATCAGTCTCAAGTTTACAACAACCGATGAATTGTCAGTCGGGCAGGTTTTTCCATTTGACCAGGCTGTAGATGTGGATTACAAAACTGCCGTCACAGTTATATTTAATAAACCTGTTATTCCCCTGATGACGAAGGAAGAACAGGCCAAACTTCCTTCTCCGCTCATCATCACTCCTGAAGTAAAAGGGCAGGGAAATTGGGTCAGTTCTTCTGTATATGTTTTTCAGCCGGAAAACGGCTTGAAAAGCGGCACAGGTTATTCGGTCTCAGTCAAGCCCGGTTTACAGGATGTGACTGGTTCGACTCTGTCTTCTCAGTTTAATTGGAGTTTCAGCACCCGTTCCCCGCTGGTCTCCGACTTTGCCTTGAAAGATGTTGGTCAGGGTTACACCGATCCTGTTGAAAATGTCCTCCTCGACCAGGGTTTCCAGGTCACTTTCAGCCAGGCCATGGATCAGAAAATCACCAATGCTGCTGTATCCATGCGCAATAAAGATACCAAACTCTCCGTTCCCCTCACATTGACCTGGGACAAACAATCCAAAGTCCTGACAGTTCAGCCAGCCAGGCGTTTATCGATCGCCAGCCTGTATTCATTTAATGTGTCAGCCTCAGCAGCGGCTCAGGATGGGGGTACCTTCGCTTCTCCATACGAGATCAGCCTGTCGACTGTTTCCCTTCCGGCAGTCATTAATACCTACCCGGCGCTGTCTGCTGTTCAAACTGCTTATTCATCCATGGCTTCTGTATTTTTCAATACCCCCATGCAGGCTTCCAGCATGCAGAACCATGTCAAGGTTGTACCTGAACCACAGGTTCCTGTAAAAGTGTATTACCGTGACGGTCAAAACCAGCTGGATATTGCCGGATTCGAGCCTTCCACCCAGTATGTTGTAACTCTCCAGCCGGGTCTTTCTGATATATACGGGAATACCATCAAGTCGCCTTACACCTTCAGCTTTAAAACAGCCGCCATCACCCCGCAGGGCAGACTGCTTGCACCTTACTACCCGATGATTTACCGTCAAAAAAGTGATCAGAGTATCTACCTGGAATACTCAAACCTGGAGTACGCTGATCTCTCCCTGTATAAACTGGATTTCACCAGTTTTACTGACCTTGAAAGCGGCAACCTGGCCATGGAGAATTTACCCGCCAGCAGCGGCACGCTCATCCGCAACTGGCGTCCAAAGCTCCTGGCACAGAAAAACACCTTTGCCCGTATCCTGCTCAAGTTCGATGAGAGCAAACCCCTTCAACCCGGTCTTTACTACCTGGGGCTTAAAGCCAGGCCGGTGAATACAACCAACCGTTTCTTGCAGGGAGTTGTATTTATTGTTTCTGATGATAACCTGGCCCTGAAAGTCACCCAGGATGAAGCCCTGGCCTGGCTGGTCAAATCTGACACCGGTACACCCGTACCGAATGCACCGGTCGTTTTTTACAACGAAAGCTGGCAGGAAGTCGGCCGGGCAAACACGGATGCAAATGGTGTGGCATTCCTGCCTGATGTAAAAAAGGTACAGTACGTTCAATCCGTTGACCCTGCCCACCTCTCCTTTACCGCCATCAATTGGGGCTCAGGAGTTAATGAAGGCATGAACGGCATCTGGACTGATTACTGGTCCCCGGCTAAGAACACCTTCGCTTATACCTACACTGAACGGCCGCTCTATCGTCCCAATCAGCCGGTTTATATCAAAGGCATCGTCCGTGCCAATGATGATTTGCATTACACTCTGCCTTCTCTCACACAGGTTTATGTGATGATTGAGAACGAGCAGGGGAAAGTCTTCAGCGATTATGTCCAGCT
>CAZBRI010000187.1:0-6304 GCA_964494055.1 uncultured Anaerolinea sp. | reverse complement strand
ATAGCTTCAGGTGACTGGAGTTCAGACGTGTGCTCTTCCGATCTTGGATTTTTTCAAACTCAGGATCTATTTTCCCAACCGCGAATGTTCGGGTCAGGTCGGATACATAGCCATTATATACAGCACCCCAATCGATCACCAGAAGGTCACCAGCCTGCAGCTTCCGGGCGGACGGTGACGCATGCGGGTTGGCACTGTTAGGTCCGCCAGAAACAATTGGTGAGAAGGGTAATTCAGGTGAAGATCCTTGCCTGAGCAGCTGAATGGTTAATTCAGATGAAAGTTCATGCTCGGTCATCCCTATTTTTATAAGAGGAATGCAGGCTATTAGTGCATTTTGAGCGATATATACCGCTTGCTGGATCTTTTCTATTTCATCTTTTTCTTTTGTGCCCCGAAGGGCCGCAAACACAGGTGAAGCATCAGGGAATTCGGCTGCCGGGGCTGCCTTTTCTACCAGGCGATATTCCAGTAAGCGTAAAGCGCGAGGTTCAATCCCTAAGGAGCACTGATCAATATTGAGCGCTTTAATTCCGCTGATAAAAGCATTAATCCATTCTGCAGGATTTTCTCCATACGGGAAAGATTGAACTTTGTAAGGTAGATTTTCAAGTTTCAGTATTTCAAGTTCTGGAAGAATAATCGCTGGATCCTTTCCCGGCGAAAAAAGCATCACGACCGGCCGTTCCATTAAGTGAAAATTTAAGCCGGTCATATATGTGAGTGAAGGACCGGGATTGACAGCGATGGCATCCATGTGGAATTTCTCCATCGCTTTGTATAACTTTTCAAGTCTGGGATGTGTCATATATTATTTCCTGATCAACGGATAAAAAAGGATTAATCACGTAAGATTTGTTTTCTTCTATTCAGGGGAGTTGATATTTTTACAAAATAGCAGGAATAAGATTCCGGAAATTGATCCGGACTAAGTTTTTATTTTTATGGCTGCCGATATTTCTTTATAAAAAACTGGTTGATCACATAATCGACCAGTGATGGAAAATGCGCATCTGCCCACAATGCTGGAACAAACCACCAGGGGATGATCAATTTGCTGCGCGGGTGCCGGGCAAGCTTCACAACATGCTGAGCAACATATTTCGAGGACATATATGTCCAGGATGGCAGATTGATTCCCTTGATCACGGTACTTGAACCGGTATGCTGCCCGAACTCGGTATGGGCAAACCCCGGATAAATTCCTGAAACTTTCACCCCATAGATGCTGGTTTCCCGGCGAAGTGCATCCGTAAAGCCCCTGACACCGAACTTGGAAGCTGCATAACCTGAGTACAAAGGGGCTGCCAGGAAACCGGATACTGAAGACATATTAATGATATGACCGGACCGCTGTTTGATCATAAAAGGTAAAACAGCCTGGGTTATTTCCATTAATCCAATGAGATTTACCTCGATCTGTTTGCGAATATCTGCAGAAAAATCCAATTCTTCAAACCAGTTTAGTCGTCCAAAGCCGGCATTGTTAAAAAGGATGTCAATTCTTCCAAAGTGATCGATTGCTTTTTGGACAGCTTGTTGTATTTCGGACGGGCTGGTTATATCGACCTGAATAACAAAAGTGTCCGCCCCAATCTCAGTCAGCTGTGTGGCAATATCCTGCAGACGATCCACTCTCCTGGCAGCTAAAATTACTTTTGCCCCTTCGGCAGCAAATAACCTGGCTGCATCCTCACCAAAACCGGAGGATGCACCAGTGATTAAAACAATTTTTCCCTTAAGATTGACAGGCATCAATCACTCCAGCTGCAGGCGATTTTTGGTTTATTCTTCTTCTTCAGATTCGGTCTGCGCCGCATCTTCCGGGCGTTTTCTCGGACGGGGCGGTTGGGACACAGGCTCTGCATAAAGCGCTACTTCCAGGACCTGGTCCATGTGTTCAACAGGAATAATTTTCAGGTCGGTTCGAACTTTTTTGGGGACATCCACCAGGTCTTTAAGGTTTTTCTGCGGGAGCAGCACTACTTTCAAGCCGGTGCGGTGCGCAGCAAGCAGTTTTTCCCTGACCCCGCCGATCGGAAGAATGCGCCCGCGGAGGGTGATTTCGCCTGTCATACCGATTTCCCGGAAAATTGGACGGCCGGTGAGAGCGGATAATATCGCAGTGGCAAGTGTGATGCCGGCACTGGGACCATCTTTTGGGATTGCCCCTTCCGGCATATGAACATGAATATCCATTCTTTCAAAAATATCAGGTTCGATGCCAAATGCCTCTGCCCTGGATTTGATATAGGTTAAAGCAGCCTGACCTGATTCCTGCATCACTTCGCCGATTTGCCCGGTCATCTGCAGGCCGCCTTTACCTTCGAGAACTGCGACTTCGATTGACATGATCTCCCCGCCATTTTCAGTCCAGGCGAGAGAAGTGGCAACACCTACTTCGTCACGAAGTTCGGCCTCCGTGCGAAGGAATTGCGGCGGTCCTAGAAATTCTTCGATCTTGTTCGGGGTGATGATGGTAGGATAGGCTCGTTTTTCAGCCTTCAAACGGGCTGCTTTTCTGACAACCCGGCCGATCTCTCTTTCCAGGTTTCGTACACCAGCTTCGTAGGTATATTCGCGGATAATTCTCTGGAGGGCTGGATCAGAAAAACGCAGGTGCGTTTCATGCATGCCATTCTCATCCAACTGACGAGGGATCAGGTAGCGGTCTGAAATCGCCATTTTTTCTTCTTCTATATAACCAGGAAATTCAATGACCTCCAGGCGATCCAGGAGCGCTTCAGGAATTGTGTTCAAATTGTTGGCTGTTGTGACAAACATCACCTTGGAAAGATCAAAAGGAATTTCAAGATAATGGTCACTGAATGAATTATTCTGTTCGGGGTCCAGGACTTCCAGGAGAGCGGATGAAGGATCGCCCCGGAAATCATTGCCCAGCTTATCGATCTCATCCAGCATAAAGAGAGGATTCCCGCTGCCGGCGCGCTTCATGGTTTGAATGATGCGCCCGGGCAGTGCGCCGATGTAGGTTCGCCGGTGACCGCGGATTTCGGCTTCATCGCGAACCCCGCCCAAAGAAATCCGGACGAATTTTCGGCCAAGGGCCTCAGCAATTGACCGGCCCAAGGAAGTCTTGCCGGTGCCGGGAGGCCCGACAAAGCACAGGATGGGCTGACGTTCCTTTTTGGGCTTTAGCGAACGGACTGCAATAAACTCAAGGATACGGTCTTTGGCTTTTTGCAGGCCGTAATGATCACGATCCAGCACTTCGCCGGCATGCCGAACGTCCAGATTGTCGTCGGTCATCACAGACCAAGGCAGGTCCAGGATCCACTCGATATAACTTCGGATAATGCCGACTTCTGGTGCCATAGGCGGCATTTGACCCAGGCGTTCGATTTCTTTCAATGCTGTTTTTCGGGCTTCTTCAGGTAATTTTGCCTTATCAACTTTTTCTCGAAGCTCGCTGATATCCCTGGTCCAGATATCGCCTTCACCGAGTTCCGTCTGAATGGCTTTTAACTGTTCGCGCAGGTAAAACTCTCTCTGACTTTTATCAACTTCATTTTGAACACGGGTGTGAATATCTTCCTCAAGTTCCAAAACATCTACTTCAGCCGCCAGGAGCTCATTAATTCTTTCGAGCCGATCTTTTGGTTCAAGCATTTGAAGTAATTTCTGCCGTTCGTCAAAAGAAACCGAGATGGAGGTGGCTATCATGTCTGCCATCCAGCCGGGCTCTGCAATATTGAGAGCAAAAAGATGGGCTTCTTCCGGGATGGACCGGTTGAGCTGCACACAATGTTCAAACTGGCTGAGGGCTGAACGCATGAGCGCTTTTGCCCGTTTATCAGCTTTATCTTTTTCCGGGATCACCTTTACTTTAACTTTGATGTAAGGGCTGACACGGGTAAATTCGATCACTTCAACGCGTCTGCGGCCCTGAACCAGCCCTGAGCTGTTGCCATCCGGCATGGTTAGTAAACGGCCGACAGCCATTTCCACGCCGATCGGTAAAAAATCACCCGATTTCGGGTTTTCTTTTTCGGGATCTTTTTGGGTGAGACCTATGACCGTTTGATTGCGTTCGTGCGCTGTCTGCAGGGTGAGGATCGAAGCTTCATTATCCACAAAAATTGGTGAAACCATGTGCGGAAATACGACAAGATCCCGCATGGGTAAGACCAGTGCTTCGAAAATTCCATTTTCATCAGTTTCATGAGCTGGCACGCGGTAAAGTTCTTCAGTCCGCTGTGAAATCGCCATATTAAAATTTTCTTCTTCTTCGTCTTCGTTCCAATCTTCAGGTACAACATTTCTTTTATCTGTCATTATGATGTCTACTTTCTAATTTGCCAGGCCGATTTAACTTCAGCTGTAACAAACATACTGCCCGCTGAAAGGATAATACTACCATTATTTTTATTTATTTCCAGTGCCCTGTGAAGTGCAGCACCGACGGGTTCGACGATCTCATAATTGAGACCGTTTTCGATCACGATATTTTTTATTTTTTCTGGTTCCAGTGCTCTAGGGTGATTTGCCCGTGTAATGATCACAAGTGCCGTAATGTGCTTTATGGCTTTTAACATTTCGGATAGATGTTTATCTTCGGATATACCTAAAATGATCACCATTTTCTGACCGGCAAAATAAGTTTCTACAGTTTGAGCCAGTCTCAAAAAAGCATCCTCATTGTGTGCTGAATCAAGGACGATAACCGGTTCTTTGGATACAATTTCAAATCTGCAAGGCCATGATACTTTTGCAAAACCTTTTGCGATTTGTTCTTCTGTGATTTTAAATGGACTTCGTAATAATGCACCATAGGCTGTCACGGCATTTTCAACCTGGTGCTGACCTAAAAGCGGGATAAAAAACGGGATTGGATCCCGAACAGGGGTATTGTTAAGCTGGACAGAAAAGTTTTGTCCTTCCAGGTTGTGATCAGCTGACTTGTATGTCAAATCGCTGCCAACCAGTGTGAATGAACAGCCTCTTTCAGACGATATTTTTTTCAAAACAGCCAGAGATTCATCTTTTTGAGGGGCTGAAACAACAGGGATACCCGGCTTAATAATGCCGGCTTTTTCACCGGCGATCTTTGTCAGTGTATTCCCCAGCACTGCAGTGTGATCAAAGGATAATGAGGTGATCACCGAAACAACTGGTGTGATGATATTTGTTGCATCAAGTCTGCCGCCAAGTCCGACTTCAATTACAGCGCAATCGACGTTGTTTTTTGCGAAATGCAGAAATGCCAGGGCTGTTGTTATTTCGAAGGTGGTTAAATTTTTAAATAATTTAATGGCTGGTTTTAATTCTTCGATCAGCTGCGAAAATTCAGAATGACTGATAGGCAAAGAATTTATCTGAATTCGTTCGGTAAAGTCCTGTAAATGGGGTGAGCTGTAAAAACCAACTTTACGGCCGGAATATTGGAGTGCTGATGCGCAAAACGCTGATGTCGAGCCTTTTCCTTTTGTGCCGGCAACATGTATGCAGGGGTATTTATCCTGCGGATTACCGATTTCTGCCATAAATAAGCGCATTCTGTCCAGGCTGAAGTCTGCCTTTGCCAGTTCGGATGAATGTTTTAAACTGAAATCTACAAAACTGTATAGATAATCTAAGGCAAGGTTATAAGCGGTTTCTGTATTCATTGTGTGTCATTGTAAATCGAAAAAGCTGAATAGTAAATCTAAATGCAGCTGTAAGTTTTCAGATGAAGATCATAACTTCATTGAAGTGAAGAATTATCCTATTGACGCCGGATTGGTGTGAAAGTACAATTTTTTTTGTATGCTGGCGACCCTGATTATCTATTTGCATCTACCGGGATGTCATTCTTTAAAGGAAAAACGGGGCAGATTAAAACCATTTATTGCCAATTTGCGGCATCGTTTTAATGTTTCAGTTTCAGAAATTGATAAAAATGATGCCTGGCAGCAAAGCATTATTGGCTGTGCAATGATTTCCAATGACAGGATAGCTTTAGAAAGTGCCATGCAAGGTGTAATTAATTGGGTTAATGCAAACTGGACAGATGGTGATGTCGTTGATCAAATTCTTGAATTCATATAAATTAATGATGAAAATTAGTAAATAAACATTTAGTCGTGGAGGTACGAACATGGATCTTGGATTAAAAGGTTTGAAGGTTCTTGTGACGGGGGCATCACGAGGTCTTGGCTATGCCACTGCTCGAATGTTGTCAGGCGAGGGGGCAGTTGTGGTTGTAAACGGAAGGGATGATGCACGGATACAGGCTGCCGCCCAGAAAATTTCCAATGAGATGGGAAACCGGGTATTTGGAGAGGCGGGGGATCTAAGCCAGGCT
>CAZBRI010000186.1:0-6311 GCA_964494055.1 uncultured Anaerolinea sp. | reverse complement strand
AAAATAATACCGCTCCTGTTGCACCTGATCAGGCGATGATGGGACGTGCTATGCGTTGGAACGACGTTTTCCCGCTGCCTATTGATCCTGCAGAAGACACAGGCGAATACCCGCTTGTTACTTCCAGGTATATTCCCCGGCCCTGCATGCATTGTGAAAACCCTCCATGCACCAGGGTATGCCCCGTTGGGGCAACATTCAGGAATGAAGAAGGAATTGTTGAGCAGAATTATGCCCGCTGTATCGGCTGCCGTTTCTGTACCGTCGGCTGCCCATATGGTGTGCGTTATTTCAACTGGCGCCAGGCCAAATGGGAAGAACCCCTTGGTGAGCACCTCAACCCTGACCGGGTGGAAGACACCGGTGTTTTGGAAGGACCGGCACCTCGGCCGCTTGGCATCGTGGAAAAATGTACGTACTGTATTCATCGGCTGAGGAAAGCCCAGGCCCAGGCGGTTGCTGAAGGCAGGGATTTCCGTGCGGATGAATATGTACCCGCCTGTGTTCAAACCTGTACCGGCAAAGCACGTTATTTTGGTGACCTGGATGACCCGAATAGTACTGTTTCTCAATTATCCAAGAAAACCCGTGCCTTTCGTGTGTTGGAAGAAGTCGGTACCGATCCGAAAACAATTTACCTGCGGGAAGGTTAAATCATGGCAACAACAACTTATCATCCTTATAATGAGAACGAGTCGGTCATTCTTGATCCCCTTCGGAGGATCACCAGGACAGATGTAATCATCTGGATATTTTTACTGTTCCTGCTAGGATTTGCAGTTTTTGCTTATATGACACAATGGTTTGGCGGACTCGGTGAAACGGGTCTTAATCGGCCTGTTTACTGGGGTTTGTACATCACAAACTTTGTCTTTTTCATTGGTCTTGCACACTCAGGTACATTTATTTCTGCCATATTGCGGCTGGCAGGTGCTGAATGGCGAAAACCATTGACACGCGCTGCTGAAGCCATCACACTCTTCAGCCTGCCTTTTGGTGTCGGTTCGATCTTGATTGATATGGGCCGCCCTGACCGGGTTTTGAACATCTTTTTTTACGGCCGTTACCAGTCGCCTCTGCTGTGGGATATCAGTGCTGTAACTCTGTACCTGTTCTCCAGTATTATCTTTTTTTACCTTTCTCTACTGCCGGATATCGCGCTGTGCAGAGACAGACTCAAGGATGTACCAATGTGGCAGCAGAATATGTACCGCGTGCTGGCACTCGGCTGGAGCGGACGGCCGCAGCAATATCATCGCCTGGAAAAAGTTCTGGATGCAATGGCGATCTTTATGACCCTGCTTGTTGTCACTGTCCATACTGTGGTTTCCTGGGTTTTCGGTATGTCTGTGCAGCCTGGCTGGCACACTGCCCTCATCGGACCTTTTTTCCTGGTAGGCGCAATCTTTTCCGGCACAGCTGCAGTGATTATTGTGCTGGCAATCCTGCGCAAGGTTTATCATATGGAAAAAGTTCTGCCGGTCAGCCTGTTCAATTCGCTGCGTAAATTACTGATCGTATTCACTGTAGCCTGGCTGTATATGATGATTGCCGAATTCCTGACAACCGGTTATGGCAATATATCGGATGAAATGCTTGTGCTATGGCAAAAATTCACCGGTGATTTTTCATTCCTCTTCTGGACGATGGGAATTACTGTTTTCGTAATTCCAATGATTATCTTCCTGTTCCTTGGCAAGGATCATATCGGCTGGATGGTTTTAGCGGGAATATCGATTAACATCGGCATGTGGATCGAACGTTTCCTGGTGATTGTCCCAACAGAAACCCGCCCGAGGTTCATCTCTTCTTTGATGGAAGGTGTTGGAAATTACAAACCTTCATGGGTGGAAATTTCCATCACAATCGGTCTTTTTGCTGGGCTGACGCTGTTGTATGTTGTTTTCACCCGTCTTTTCCCGATTGTTCCAGTTTGGGAAACGACCGATGCAATTGATCCGAGCCTGAAAGTTGCCGAACCTGGCAGCCATCAATTCGGAATTCACTAAATTATAGCGCGAGGAACATAATATGCAATTAACACAAATGGCATTATGGTTCATAACAACCCCGGGTCCTGGCGGAGTCGTCGTCATCTCGATCGTTACAATCGCCGCCCTGGTCTACTTTTTCCTTGTCCGCTGGATCATTCGCGGCGGCGAATAACCGCTCTCAAATCCACAATAATGTCCCGGGATAATTTCTTTACTGAAAAATGATTGTGAAATTATCCCGGGATCAAGGTTGTCATGATATCTTCCACTCAACATTCTGAAATGTATGCAGTTTTGGCTGAGCTTTTGGCTGAGCCACCGGATTGGATGTCCCTGCCCGGTAGTGAATGGCCGTTATTTGAGCTTGCATCAGATCTGCTGCCATTCTCAACTGCTTTGCATGGTTTGAAAAATATTCAGCGAGAATCTTCAGAGGACCGGTGCAAAAGATATAAGGCTCTTTTGAGCACCAGGCAAAACGAACCTGACGGCACAGGCAATCCTCAGTTTTGGCTGTATGAATCAGCTTTTCTGACAGGTCGGATATTAGGCGCGGCAACATTCGAAGTCGCCAAATTATATTCACAGGCAGGATTGGATGTGCAGGGCAGTGAACTTCCGGATGGAGCATCCCAGGAGCTGTCATTTCTTGCCCACCTCACAGTTGTTGACCCGGCTGCAGAAAATGAATTTATCAAAGAACATGCAGGCAAGTGGCTGCCAGCGCTGGGCCATTTATTATCCAGAGGAAAAGATCCTGTTTATGCAGTGATCGGCCAGGTATTAATGGAATTTCTTTTATGGAAAATGGCACCTGCTCCGCGGTTAAGGAAGAACGAATCTGCAGCAATCGGCAAAATCCCTGTCATGCAGAACCTGTCTGCCTGCAATTTATGCGGGTTTTGTGTTCAGTTATGCCCCACCCAGGCCTTATTTATCAGTGAAAATCCGGTGGATACAATGCTGGTTTTCAAAGAATCGGCTTGTACTGGCTGTGGTAAATGTGTAAGGGTATGCGATACTTCTGCCCTGATAATGGCTGCATCTGAAAACCAATTGCCTGGAAAACTTCCCGGTCCTTCATCTGACAAAGTCCTCGTGCGTTCTGAGAGGATCACCTGTAAACAATGCGGTCAACCCATGGTCAGCCTTGCTGAAATGAATTTTGTTATTGAAAAAATTGGTCATCCTGGATGGCTTGATTTTTGTTCAGAATGCAGGCTTCCTGCACTACAATAAACTTGTACGGATATAATTGAAAATTGATTTGCATATAATCAAAAACAGACCTGAACAAGTCAATTTTTCAAATATAAAGACTGATCCTTTTCAGTCTTTTTTGTTTAATCCAGGCGGTTTGCAGGGTATGAGAGTTTTTGAGATATTTTTGAGAGTTTTTCAATAAGGCATTTAAATCGTCTATAATCTATAATTGTTATTTGAAATATATATTTCACTATTGTCCCGGTAATTATAAAAAATACTAAAAATAGAATGGGAATGCCAGTTAGATGAAAATAACCTTCCTTGGTACACACGGTCAGTTTAATATCGGTGATGAACTGCTGCTGGAGACATTCCTGGCGCAATTGGGGAAACAGAACCATTATGCGGTCAATTCGTACGATCCAAAATTTACCGCTTCCATGCTCACACCGGCATTTGATGTGGAATCTTTTCATACAACCGGCGAGCTGCCTGCATTCCTGAAGCACTTGTTGACTTCGGATGTGCTATTCTTCGGGGGCGGCAGCATCATCAAGGAATTGTATGCGAGTGTCGGCCGAAACAGGTACTCCACCCTGTTGATGATCCTGGCTTCGGTCACATTTACAAAAGTCATTGCCCGCAAGAAAGTGATCATGAGCAATATCGGTGTCGGACCGCTGCTTTCCAAAGGCGGGGAACGCCTGGCGCGTATGATCCTGAACCAGGTGGATTTTTTATCTGTCAGGGATGATAAGTCTTACCGTACCTGTCAAAAGCTGGGGATTGATCCCAAAAAATTGAAACGGGTTCCGGATGCCGTGTTTGCAAATGAACCGGAGGTCTTTGTCCCCCAGCCGCTGTCCCGTTTTCCAGGGGATGGGTACCATATCGCGCTCAACCTGAATTATGATATTGAGAACCGGGAAGCCTGGGAAGGCTTTTTAACCAACCTTGCGGCAGCTTTGAGCAGTCTTCACGCAAAAACGCCGGTCACCATTCATGCCCTTTCGATGCAGAGCAAGTTCAAGGCGAATGATGACCTGTCTGTGTTGAAGGAATTCATGACCCGCATTCCAGGCATTCCGAATGTCATTCATGATCCGCAGAGTGCGCAGCAGGCAGGTGAAATCATCGCCCAGTGTGATATGGTGCTGGCGGAGCGCTTGCACACCCTTGTCATATCCTCTATCCTGGGCAAACCCTTTTTCGGTCTTGTGTACGATGTAAAAGTACAGGAGCTGGTAGATTACCTGGGGATGAAAGATCACAGCCTGAATATTAATCAACCCTTTGAGAGCAGTGAATTATTGAATGGAATCACCCGGGTATTGGATGATCAAAAAGCCCTCAGCGAAAAATTAAAAACACGCAGTAGTGAGCTGCGGCAGGAATTAACAGCATACTTTTTGGAAGTCAGGAAAATTGTGGAAAGCTGATTTTCTGCAAACTGGATGAAATCTACTCAAAGAATTATTTTATTCGTCGCGCTGCTGTATTACGGCCTTTCGGTGATCATGTTCCGCGGGGTGATTGCCAGTATCCCGAGTGTTTTAAGAGGGGAAGCTGTTATTAATGCGGATGAACTGGTCCCTTTTTTTAACCCGAACAGCCAGTTTATAGACCAGGCAGCCGGAAAATTTAACCAGCTGACCAATGGGTATGAATTCCGGGTAAGGTATTCTTTTCACACAACCTGGCTGCGGTATTACAAGGTGCTGCCATTTGCCATCCCGATCGTGGTGCCCACCATCGCATTTGTCGGATACCTGGGAGTTGCCTGGTTAATACGCCGAATCCTGCCAGTGTTTAATGTCGATACAATCTATACCATATCAGCCTCCCCCGTACTGGCGATATTTTTAATTATGGATTATGCCAAGATCACACATTTTTATACGCTGATCCTGGGTTTTTCAATGTACCTGCTTTCCATAGTATTTGTTACTTATGGAATGATCTTCCCGCAGAAAAAACCATATGGTCCGGTGATCGCTGCCTGCCTGATCACTCTTTTCAACCCGGCGGTGCACTACCTGGTGTTGTTCGGGTTGTATATGGCACTGGCAGTGGCCACGCTGGTCATCCTGGATGTAGTGGCAGCTATCAAGGACGGCACCTGGCGGAATATATATCAGCTGAAAAAATGGAAAGAAGGTATTTTTTATTTCCGCTCCCACTGGAAAACGTTATTTGTCGAAGTCCGTTTTTGGCGCTGCATAGGTTCGTTTGTCATCCTGACGGTTGTCACCCTCATTCCTTATTTCCTGTTTGTTAAATTTTACGCACTGGCCGGTGTGGCAAACTTGTCTGAAACAGTGCCAGCAGATTACTACTTCATCCTGGATGCATCCATCGCCCCGGATCATTTGCTTTCCTTTGATATGGCCGGCATTATGGATAAATTTACCACCGGGAATTACCTTTCTAGTGTCCCGCGCTGGGCAAATGCCATCTACACCTTTTTATTATTAATGCCATTATTTGTAAAAAAAATGCGGGCCAACCTGTTCAATACAGAACCGTTAAAGGCATTGCTGGTGATCGTTTATACAAGTACCTTCTTTTCCATGTGGGCCACACTCGGGTATACAGACCCGTCCTGGATGCCGACATTTCATCGAACCATAGCCTTAATCAGTAATGTTGCCAATGGCACCCGTTCATTCGTGGGTGATTTGATCGTCAGCCTGTTAGCTACCGTTGTACAGGTCTTACGCTTCCCGCACAGGTTCGAATTCATCATGTTCGTGATGGGCTGCATCATGATTCCCACCTCCCTCATCTGGCTGGAAGAAGAGCTGCGGGGCTGGCTCGCGGCTGAGTTTAAGCTGGCAAAAGGTAAAAAGTATTTCGAAAAAATTATCCTGGTTCTGCGGTATTACCTGTCCATGATCACCCGTAATGGGGCATTACCCTTATTAATTGCGGCATTTGCTTTGGGACCAATTCTTTCAAACTCAGCATATACAAAGGTATTTTTCTCCGGCAACTTCAGCAATTTTCTTGCCCCATATCCTGTTGGTCCATTGAAACAGGTTAAGGAAGCCTTGCTTAAATTACCGCCAGATCGGAAGAGCACACGTCTGAACTCCAGTCACCTGAAGCTAT
>CAZBRI010000185.1:0-6330 GCA_964494055.1 uncultured Anaerolinea sp. | reverse complement strand
GATAGCTTCAGGTGACTGGAGTTCAGACGTGTGCTCTTCCGATCTGATGGAATTGTTTCGCGCAAATATGCAAAGGTCGCGAAGAAGATCAGGAACAATTGGCAGGGCTGCAGGGGATGAAATTCGATGGAGGATTGAATTGAGAGCCGGCAAATCTATTGATTGGCTGATGGGATGAACACATTGTGAGCAGCCAGGATGCTTAAAAACGGCAAATAAACCCCTCCCCCATTTTCGGTCTTTGAAAATGGGGGAGGCCGGGAGGGGGTCCACTTTTGACCTTGCCTCGCTGCCCTCTGTGACTTAGCAAATAGATTTGCCGGCTGAAATGGTTTTGCTTCCCTGGGAAGAATTTATTTGACATTTCGAGATGTTCATCTTCGAACATTGAGAGCGGCTTCTCATTCCAGTATTCTTTTTTTCTTGAGTAGACTGTGTCACAGTAGAGCTGCCTGCAGCAGGGTCTGCATGCTTTTGGTTGAAATGGTATTGTGTGGAAACTTGATTTGATACAATTTTTATAATTTATCTTATTATGAAATAATTTGTAAAGTTGATATTGCAAATTATTTGATATAATGCAGTTAAGCCTACAAAAAGGAACTACCATGGTCACACTTCACAAACGGCAGGTGCTTGATGAGATCACGCGTTTTCTCCCGACAGATGACATCATTGTTATTCACGGTGCGCGGCAGGTCGGCAAAACATCCATATTAATGGTGCTACAGGATCAGCTCAAGGTTCAAGGTGAAAAGGTCGTTTTTTTCGACCTCGAGGATAACCGTTTTGTACGCCTGATAGACATGGGATTATCCGGATTCCTGGCTTACCTGCAGGAAGAAGGTTTTGACCTTCCATCAATCCAACAATCCGGGAACAAATTATTCATCATGATCGACGAGATCCAGTACCTGGAAAATCCTTCATCTTTTATGAAACTCATCTCCGATCATCACCGTTATCTCAAGCTGATCGTTTCAGGTTCATCCAGTTTCGAAATGAAAAGTAAATTTAAAGATTCACTTGTTGGACGGACAGTCAACTTCGAAATCTTCCCTCTTTCATTTGAAGAATTTCTTGATTTCAAAGGTATCACCTTCAGCCATGCACAACATTTTACTGACCTGAAAAATGCTGAATTGCAGAACATTTACCATGAGTTCGCCCTGTATGGCGGGTATCCAAAGATTGTTTTAATGCCCGATACAGTCATCAAGGAAAAATATCTTCAGCAGATCATAGATACATACATCCGCAAGGATATACGCGATCTGGCGAATATCAAAGACATCACAAAATTTAATGTATTACTCGAGATACTGGCATCCCAGAGCGGCAGCCTGCTCAATATGACGGAGCTGTCCAATACATGTGACCTTGCCAGGGCAACCATTGAAAACTACCTGTTCATCCTGGAACAAACTTACGTGATCCGTCTGCTGCGCCCTTACAGCCGCAACCTTCGGACTGAACTCACAAAGACACCCAAAGTTTTCTTTTATGATACAGGATTGATGCAGATGCTCTGGCTCAAGAGGCTGCAGAGGGAACTGCTTGGCCCTGTTTTTGAAACCAGCATTTTTGGAGAATTGGCCAAACGCTTTGGGCGGGAGGCGGTATTTTTCTGGCGAACAACCGACAAAAAAGAAATCGATTTCATCGTACGGACACCATCTTCCACTCTGCCGTTTGAGACGAAGATTCACTTCCCGCGTACCAAACCGCCTGCGCTGAAATTTTTTAATGAAAACTATCCTGCTTCATCTCCCGGTCAGGTGATCGGTCTGACAGGGCGGCCTGTTAATGAAGGGATGATTTACCCGTGGCAGGTTGTCTCCCGGATATCTTGATAAAAACAGCATTGACACATCGTGAGATGAATACGTGAATTACTTTTGGAGCTTATTTCAGGAGATCCATGATGCAGCCAGGGTTGTCATCCATAGGAACGGGCCGGGTCAAATGAAGTTTTAAGAGAAACCTTTTTCGCGAAAAGCTACAAGGGACGCAGAGAAGATAAGGATCAATTGACAGGGCTGCAGGGGATGAAATTCGATGGAGGATTGAACTGAGAGCCGGCAAATGTATTGATCGGCTGATGGGATGAACACATTGTGAACAGCCAGGTGCTTAAAACGGCAAATAAACCCCTCCCCCATTTTCAAAGACCGAAAACGGGGGAGGCGGTCCGGTTTTGTCCTTGCCGGGAAGACGGATATTAAATAATAATATTTAATAAATTAAACTAGCAAAGAATATCAAAATTGGAGTAGAATCTTTATCAATCTTTTTAATTGGAGGCAGGTATGGGTGACAATCTGATCGACACAAGCAAGCCGTCTGCAGGACGGATTTATGATTATATGCTTGGGGGCAGCCACAATTTCGAGGTAGACCGGCAGGCAGCTGACGCACTGTATGTATATATGCCCTTTATTACAAAATTCGCACGGCTGCAGCGCTGGGCGCTTAAGGATGTTGCTGAAGAATTAACTTTCAAACGGGGATATGATGTGATCATTGATTTTGCCTCCGGCCTGCCCACCATGGATCACCTCCATACTTTCGCTAAAAAAGGTACGACCATTATTTATTCTGATATTGACCCGGTGGTAGTTGAATATGCCCGGGAAATTTTAGCCGGTGTTGAAAATACTTATTTCTTTGAAAATGATGCCTGTTACCCGGAACAATTACTCAATATTCCTGAAGTCAAAAAAATATTAAATGGCCGCCGTAAAGTCGGGATTGGCTTTTGGGGATTTTCTACCTTTCAAAATGATGAAGAACTGGCCCATTCCATGCAGTCTCTTTACGATTGGGCAGCCCCTGGAAGCACCCTGGCCTATAATGCCAATTCTGTTACAAACCCGGATGATCCGGAAATTAAAAAATCCATTGAACTTTACAAAAGTTTCGGAAGCCCATTTTATGTACGTTCCTTAGAGTCGCATAAAAAACTGATCAGTCCATGGAAAGCCAGCCAGGATGGTTTTATCTCTCTTCTTGATTGGAATGGGTTTGACCAATCGATCATGTCAGAATTAGATGAAGCAAGCCTTGGGCCGCAAGGCGGCGGTTTTGGTGCATTCATCACCCGTTGATTGTCTGAAAAAAATAAATAATATGGTTGATGAAACTTCCCATTCGAGCATCAATCGTGAGTCCCTGGCTCACATTGTTGAGCTGCACAGGGATGATTTTGTAAATTTTTACAAGACTATCTTAAGAAAAAATATCTTTATCAACCATATTCAAATCCGCCCGGCGGATATCGAACCGGTATGTCAGGCAGAGGTAGAAGCATTCATCTTCGCACTAAGAAACAATTTTTCCAACACGAGCAGTCACGGGGCCGGGCTGTGTAAGGCAGGGCTGGGTGTGCGGACCATATTTGAGATGCACCGACCAAAGTGGTTTTTTATTCAATTCTCAACAGAGGACGACATAAAAATCCAGGAGTTGACCGCCGAATACCGGATGCACCTGCTGGAAGGTTACATGGAAGCCCGTGAAAAACAGATCATCATGGAACAGGAAACGATCCGGTCAGCTTTTGAGATCGCGATGAAGCGCAGTAACGATGCGATCCATGAAGCCCAGGCACAGCTGCTGAAAGCTACTGAGGACAGCCACCTTAACACCATCACAGCCCAGGAAGATGAGCGGCGCAGGATTTCACGGGAACTGCATGATGATGCCGGCCAGGCAATGATGGGCATAAAAATGAGCCTGGAAAAACTAAAGTCACTTGAGCCAGCCAATAAGCCTCTCATCACCGGAATTGACAGGTCTATCGAATTAACCGATGCAGCCATAACCAAGATCCGCACGGTTGCATATTCTCTGCGCCCGCCGATGCTGGACATCCTGGGAATCCACCTGGCGATCAAACAGTTGTGTGTTGATTTTTCTGAACATACAAATTTGATCATTTTGTATACCGGTGAAGATGCACCGCCGCTGAATGATGAATTAGCGATCAGTATCTACCGCATTGTACAGGAATCGCTGACCAATATCGTCAAACATTCCGGTGCTCACCGTGCCTGGATCCGCTTTCAACCTGGAAAGAACAAGATCAAACTGAATATCATTGATGACGGCAAGGGTTTCGATACGGAAGAGCAGCATACAGGGATCGGGCTTGCCAGTATGAAAGAAAGATGCAGATTATTAAACGGGAAGTTTGTCATTAAATCCAGCAAAGGTTCTTCGACATTATTGGCATTCACTTTTCCGATACTACATCAAGCTGAAGTAACTCCTTTATAAAAAATTGCATTTGTATTAAATTCTGAATTGTTTTGGGGAGCTTTTCAAATGGCAAAGATCATAAAGATTGCGATCATGGAAGACCATCAAAGCATTATTGATGGGTATTTTTTGCGGCTGCGAAATGAAGATGTGTTCTCAATCACCGGCACAGCCCGATATGGGATGGAACTGGAGCCGATGCTGGCTGACCAAAAAGTCGAGATTTTAATCCTTGATATAGATGTTCCCGTTTCGATAACGAATTCCAATACATTTCCGACCATTCAATACATTCCTAAGATCACACGTATGTACCCAGGGATGGCGATCCTGGTAATCTCGATGCATTCACAGATCGTGTTGATCGAAAAATTGATCGAACTGGGGGTTTCCGGGTATATCATGAAAAGTGATTCAATTGCGATCCAGAACCTGGACAAGATCGTACTCTCCCTGGTCAACGGCGGGACATATTTCAGTCAGGGAATTTTCCCTAAGCTGCGATCCTTGAAGACTGGCTCAGAAAATACACTGCTGTCACCTCGGCAGTTCGAGGTACTGTCCCTCTGCACCGAGTACCCGGATGAAGACAGCGACAGTCTGGCTGTACGCATGGGTGTCAGCAGTTCAACCATTCGAAACACATTATCAGATGCTTATAAGATCCTGGGAGTTCATACCCGGCAGGCTGCGATTGCCTATTTTCAGAAATTGGGGATGGGTGATTACAAACGAAGAATAAAACCGGATCCTCTGGACACAGAGATCCTTGGGCAGGACTGGTGAACCGGGTATTTCGCGTGGTTTATCAAAGTAAACACCCCTCTTAATTTATTTTATTGGCATTTTTTTCAACAAACAGCAGGCAGAGACCGTGATCTGCCTGTTTTAACTTATCCAGGGCAGGATGAGCGGGGCATCCTGGAAGGGGTGATCGATGACCTGCACCGGCCAGGAATAGGCATCGGCAATGACATCCGCCTGCAGCACCTGCTTCACTGTACCCAGGGCGCGTGTCTGACCACATACCAGAAGCAGGGCTCTATCCGCACAGCGGGCAGCCAGGTTGAGGTCGTGCAGGGCGATCAGGATGGTCAGTCCTTCTTCGCGTGCGAGTTTGCGGACCAGGGAGAGGAGGCTCATCTGGTGCTGAAGATCGAGGTAGGTTGTGGGTTCGTCAAGGAGAAGGATGGGGGCGGACTGGGACAGGGCGCGCGCCAACAGGATGCGCTGCTGCTCGCCTCCGGAGAGTTCGCCCATGAAACGGTCAGCCAGGGTCAGGCCGTCAACTTTTTCCAGGGCAGCCATGGCTATGGCTTCGTCACGGGGGGAGATGCGGCCGAGGAAGTTGATGTAGGGTGTGCGCCCGAGCAGGACGGTTTCCCAGGCGGTGAAGGCTGCGGGGAGCATGGCGTTCTGAGGTACGACGGAGAGCATGCGGGCGCGCTGGGCAGGTTTGAGGCTGTGGATACTGCTGCCGGATATGGTGATGGTTCCGCTGGCTGCGGGAAGCGATCCGCTGATGGCTTTGAGGAGGGTGGATTTGCCTGATCCGTTTGGGCCGAGGAGGGCGAGGATTTCTCCTTCTTTGACCTGGAGGCTGATGCCGGTGAGGACGCGGCGGGAGGCGTAGTTGACAGAGAGGTTTTGGATTTGGATCATGAGGTTACCTTTAAATTATTTTGTGGAATATTTGTGCGAAGGGCATGCGCAAATATTCCACTTGCGGGGTAGTGCAAGGTTATTGTGGAGGCTTTAGCGGATGATGAGGTTTGACGGGTAATGCGGGAGAAAACCATCGTTTGCGGGGAATGGTTGGATTTGGGTGCGGAGAGGGTTGGTATGCCGGGACCATCCCCCCGGCCCCCTTCCTGGGGAAGGGGGAGCATTTTTTCTTTTGTGGATTTTTTTGCGCGAAGAGCTTGCGCAAAAAAATCCACTTGCTGGGAGAGCATGGGTTGAGAGGTGTCTTTTGGGAGTGAGTTTTTTTGTTGGGTTATGTTGAAGAAAGGCAGCACTTGCTGGGAGAGCATGGGTTGAGAAATTTCTTTTGGGAGTGAGTTTTTTTGA
>CAZBRI010000184.1:3305-6345 GCA_964494055.1 uncultured Anaerolinea sp. | reverse complement strand
GCTGAAACGTGCCTATGCATGGCTGACTGTAACTGCCGCACCAGGTTTCGCCGGATTACTTCGTGCACAAGCCTTGCATGAACTGGCAGACCTGACAAAGGACGCAGATCAGCAGCTGGCCGCACAGGATGCATTGAATTCCGCCGGTCCTGACCTGGTCAGCCAGGCTGAAAAATTGCTTGCTGATAAGGATGGCTGGATACAACAGAAAAGCCTGAATGAACTCCGGATATTTGTCATCGCCCGTACCCCTGGCAAAACACCAGCGGCAGACCTATTGAACGATCCCTTCGGCAGGGTACTTGCCGCTGCCCTCAACCGGTAACCCGCTGCTATTCACAATATGGTCATATTCAACACCGCCCGGAGAGTTTTTTCCCGGACGGTGTCCTTTCCAGACTTACAATAACCGCTTACTGTTTTACCTGGTTTTCATATTAGTATATGATTCATTGGACCTGATATCACGCCGGTCTGTGACTGTCTGCATGAATGCATCAACAACCTGCGGGTCAAACTGACTGCCGCTGTTTTTGCGGATCTCTTCCAGCGCACCCTCATGCGACCTTGCCAGCCGGTACGGCCGGCCGTCTATCAGGCTGGAATAGGCATCTGCCACTGAAAGAATTCGTGACCCGAGCGGGATGGCATCCCCTTTCAGATGATCAGGGTAACCGGTTCCATCATAATGCTCCCGAATTCCGCGCAGTATTTGTCCCACCTGCTTGTAATGACTCATCGGGGCCAGCATCTTTTCGCTCTTTATGGGGTAAGCTTGCAGCTTCTTTTTTTCTTCCGGCGACAGCGGGCCAACTTTCTTTAGAACTTCGATCGGCACGTCTACCTTGCCAATATCGTGCATTAAGGCTGCCCAACGGATATTTTCAATCGTCTCAGGCTGAACGCCAATTAAATTTCCAGTTCTTTCTGCCCATTCTGCCACCCTGAGAGAAGAAAAGCGTGCCTGGCTTTCCCGTGATTCCAGCGCGTCCGTCAGGGTAACTGCCAGGTCAAGGTAACCTTTTTCCAGCTGTGCATAGGACCATGTATTCTGCAGGGCCATCGCTGCTGTATTGCAATATGTCATGCAAAGATGCTTGTCCCGTTCTATCCAGTTTGCCGGTTCTTCATGCATCCCCATGATCACCCCGATCACGTTCCCTGCAAATAGGATGGGGGCCAGTTTGACATTTTTTATCCGGTGGTTAATCATAAAGTTTTTAACCATCAACGGTAAAGTTGACCTTGGTATGTTTGTTACCAGGGCAGGTTCCTTGTCAATAGCAAACATCTTAAGTAATTCATGCCCTTCATTGGATATCACCGGGGTAAGATCATCCCGGTAAAGGCCAAAACTCCAGGAGAGATTGATCTGATCATTCTTCTCTCTCAAAACCAGGGCCAGGTCATCTGACCCAAACAGGTGAACAGCCCCTTCACCGATCAGGGTTACCATGTCATCCACTGTCACAAACCTATTGAGTGTATTTGTAACTCCGGCAATGCGCCGGGCATTTTCGTTTTGTGACCGTGTTTCCTGGAAAAACCGGATGCCTTCCACCGCCAGGCTGATCTGATTGGAGGTGATCTCCATCATTTTGATTTCTTCGACAGACCAGGTCCTTGGAGTTTTTGCCGCAAGAACACTGAACCCGACCCGTTCCTTATTCATTGAGATGGGTATCAGAATGAAAGCCCTGAACTCCATGCGGGTCATTAGTTCCGCGAATTCTGGAAAACCTGCATCAGTAGATGTCACGTCATTACAGACTGTGACCGGGTTATAACGGATACCTCTTTTACGCATCACATTGTCTACCTGTTTCCAGGCCTCATCCTGGAAACCCCGATTTGAATTTTCACCTTCGATATAGACCAACACGTGATTGACATTCAAAGCCTGCGTAATGTGATCGATGGTGGTCTCAAGGAAATCCCTTGTACTGGAAGCCAGGGTGGTATTTTCCAATATCTGCAGCATTGCATCCTGGAATTTATTCAGACGGAAATTACTCAAATTCAATTTATTCTGTTCGACAGCCATACAGGTTAAATTCGCCATGCATGTTAAATTCTCCCGGTCATATTCCATGAACGGTGCTTCATTTTCCCTGCGTGTCACTTGCAGCACACCCATCACTTCCCCATGAATCCTCATAGGGATCGATATAATGGATGTCAAAGGTTCATCACTGGTGATGTCTTCTGTCCGCCCGGGCCAGATGCGGTAATCACGAATTAACAATTCCTGCCCGGTTTCTGCCACCTGCCCCGCAGCGTGCTCACCATAATGAAAACTGATATTTTCATGGCGGGCAGGCAGGTTATAACCGGCAGCTGAATAGATCATCCTGGATTCAGCATCTGTCAGGAATATTGCCCCGTAAGAACCATTCAGCATTTCCACACTTCTGCGGACCAGGTCATTCAACAGGGTAGGCAATTCATAACGATAGGTCAGGCTGGTTGATAAGGCTTTAAATTTCGATATACGCTCATCCCGCAGAAAAATCTCTTTCCCCAGGATGGTTTGTGAGATCAGGCTGGCAGCGTGTACGCAGAATTGGATGTCTTCTTCAGACCAGCTGCGTACCGAACGCATATCCATCCTCAGAATACCGACCACCTTACTGGCTATGCGCACCGGAATATGCAGGAATGACTTGATCTTTGGATCAATCCAATAAGCAAGGGGCAGTCCGCCTACCCGGTTATCCGCTTCAATATCAGAACTTGCGATGGCGTATTCCAGGTGCAGCGAATTTATGTATTCCTTGTTGAGTGATAGATCCACAGCTGCTGCCGGTTTATCAAGATTAAACCGGCTGAAAAAAGCTGTGCAGTTAACCGTGTGCATGCCATGTGAGAACTCCCAGGTGCTGACCTGCTCCAGGTCCAGCGTATGGGCGATCGTCTCGTTGATGGTGTACAGCATCCTGTCAATATTTTTCCCCGATAGATCCAGGTGATTGGACAACCTGGTTAATACTTCAGCATGTTTTTGATATATGCTCTTTTCCATGATGGAACCTCCGGATAC
>CAZBRI010000184.1:0-3295 GCA_964494055.1 uncultured Anaerolinea sp. | reverse complement strand
ATAAAAAAAGGGGCAGAAAATAATCAGCTCCTCATCAGGCGGGTTTGCTCGAATATGTACCAATATGGAATGAAGGACGGCTTGGATGAGAGAGGGGTGCAATGAATTGCAGGTGTGTTTTACCATCCCACTGGGAAGGGTGGCTAAAATACACCAGTATCTTCTGGTAATTTCATTATATTCCGTTGAGTTCCAATGTCAATCAGCAATTGACTGCGCAGCACCCCCCAATGTAACCATTTTTTCCAATCGAGCATCCGAAATACAGGCAGAAAATGCTTTTTAGCTAGCTTAATTCCAGGACTTTCTGCGCCACCAGGCTGTCTGTCACCAGCAGGTTAATAAAGCCGCCTCTCAGTGCTCCCAGAACCGGCATGATCTTCCCGGCCCCGCCTGCCACAGCTATTCGGTAAGGGATCTGGAAGAATTCTTCCTTCTGAATCCCCACAAGCCGGTTTGTAAATTCATCATATTCACTTTTCCCGTTCACATCAAAGTGAATACCGCACACATCTCCGATCGCGCCGGATTCCCGCAGGATGTCCAAATCTTCAATCGGCACCTGTCCGGCAAGGTAAAAGCTGGAATATTTTGGCTGAGTACTGCCGATGCCCAGCAGGGCAACATTCGTCTTTTTACCAAGGTCCACGCTTTCCTGTATTCCGGGCAGTTCTTTTAATGAGCGGGCCATGCCATTATCCTGGCAAAAGAACGGAGCATTTAAATAATGCGGCTCTCCGCCGGTTTTATTCGCCATTCTCAGCACCAGGTCATGACCGTCATAGGCTGCATTTTGTGACCCGAGTGCCCCCACCAGCTGAACAATCTTGATCGCAATCACGTTTTCGGATTCGAACGCATCCACCGTGGCGCTGATGGATGTTCCCCACGACATACCCAGGATGGTTCCGGGTTCCAGGAATTGCTTGAGCAGCAAAGCGCCGGCATTTCCGAGGCTGGACAACAGGTTGCTTTCCTGGTCCTTGGCAATTGAAATCACGCTGGCAGCTATTAACCCGAAGCGCTTGACCAGAGCGGCTTCCAGCTCAGGTTCCGCGTTGACGGAGCGATGAATGCGTATATCAACAATACCTTTATCGCGGGCTTCCTTCAGCATGCGCGAGATCATGGAGCGTGTCACACCCACCCGCCTGGCGATCTCGGATTGATCTTGACCTTTGATATAGTAATCCTCTGCCACATCCGCCAGCAGTTCTTCGCGTTTCCTGATCGATCTCAATTCCACCATTGTGCAATCATCCCTGTTTGGAATATTTTTTTTTAATGCCGAACAACAGCCTGCTGACCCTTATGCCCGGCAGTCTTCAGCCCGGTGCCTTCTTCGGAAAAGCGCTGCATGGTCTCCTGTGACAGCGGGTGAATAGGCATGCCTTCCAGGATAGCAAAGGGCAGCGTAATATGATGTGCGCCATTCGCCGCTGCTGAAGCAGCTTCTGCAGGTGTTTTCAGGCTGGCTGCAATAATCTCGGTTTTACTGCCTTTAAGAACATTCGAGACTGACTCTACAAGCTGTGCCCCATTTTCCAGTAATCGCACTGCCCGGTTGACATACACAGCGATATATTTTACACCCGCAGCCCTGGCTGTGAGGGCCTGTGATGGATCGAATATGGCAGTTACGCAGGAATTATATTGTTTAACATGCTGTGCTGCAAACCGGAAACCCAGGCTGCTGGGCGGCAGCTTTAAAACCAGGGCAGACCCAACAATCTCACGGGCAGCCTTTGCTTCTAGCAGCATTCCGTCCCAATCCTGTGCAATCAACTGGTAAAAAACCTCTTCAAACCCCAGCCCGGCCAGTCCTTCAAGAACACTTTCCGCCGGCTGCCCGGCCTGTGCCATCAAAGACGGATTGGTGGTGACACCCCTGACCCAGCCCCATTCTCTTACCAAAACGGCTTCAGCCAGCAGCGCAGAATCAAGATAAATATTCAAGTTTTCCTCGCGAAACCAGTTTTACGATCAATAAAATATTACATTCTTGCCCTGTTATATACATCCGGCAGGATATTCAAGAATTGGTCCACTTCTGCACTGGTAGTAGGGAATCCGAACGAGATACGCAGGGTACTTTCTATCTGCTCACGCGGCAGGCCCATGGCTGTCAGCACGTGGGACGGTTCAATGGAATGCGAGGTACAGGCAGACCCCATCGAAACGGCGATGCCTGCATTTCCCAGGCGCAGCAGCATCATCTCGCCATCCGCATCCGGAAAACTGGCTGAAAGGACATGCGGCGAAAGTTCCGTCACCGGTCCATTGATGATAACCCCGGGGATCTCTGCCTGCAGCCCTGAGATGCAGTATGACCTTAGTTCAGCCAGCCGTACAAATTCTTCGCGCTTGGCATCTTCCACATGCCGGACAGCAGCACCGAGCCCTACGATGCCAGGAATATTCTCGGTTCCTGGGCGGAGTGCTTTTTCCTGCGTCCCGCCGTACATCAGGGCTTCCAGCTTCAGCCCTTCGCGCACATACAATGCCCCGATACCCTTCGGCCCGTAGATCTTATGGGCAGAGAGCGACAAAAGGTCCAGGTTCAGATCATGCACATTGATCTTCAAAAGTCCCAGCCCCTGCACAGCATCACTATGAAAAAGGATGCCCCTTTGGCGTGCGATTGCGCCGATTTCCTTCAGAGCCTGCACAGCCCCGATTTCATTATTGACCATCATGATCGAGATCAACACGGTCTCAGGCCGGATGGCAGCCAGTACATCCTGCGGATCCACCAATCCCTGGCCGTTTACCGGCAGGTACGTGACCGCATAACCTTCTTCTTCCAGCCGTTCGGCAGTGTGCAGAACAGCGTGATGTTCGATGGAAGTTGTGATCAGGTGCGCCTGTCCGGGTTTGTGAGCACGCATAACACCCAGCAGCGCCAGGTTATCCGCCTCGGTTGCACCGCCTGTAAAATAGATCTCAGCCGGTTGGCAGCCGATAGCCGCAGCCGTATCAGCCCTTGCAATATTAACCAATTCTGCTGCCCTTTTGCCAGCCCAATGCATGCTGGAAGGGTTGCCGAAATCAGCATCGAGTGCACCCAGCATACTGGCGCGCACATCGGCATGCACCGGCGTTGTGGCACAATAATCAAGATAAATTAAATTTTCCATGTTTTTTTGCCGGCTGGGTTAACCCGGTCCTACACACCAGCCTGGGCCGGGGCATTCAATTGAGTGAGATCTGCTCTCACCTGTGTAAAAATTTTTTCCATGGTGTCCGGGAGATCGGAAGAGCGTCGTGTAGGGAAAGAGTGTTCAGAGCCGTGGAG